>CAZOHQ010000321.1:0-3005 GCA_964579455.1 uncultured Syntrophaceae bacterium
GTAAAATTCTTCTTCCGACCCATATATGTCCTGGCTATCTGAATGGCACTTTTACCTTTCAGACAACCTATTACCTGAGAAACCGAGTAGTTGGGCGGGATCGAAATCAACAGGTGAATATAATCGGGCAAAGATGCCCCTCAATCACCTGACATTTCTTCTGCATAGCGAAGTCTTTGAATGTTGATCCCAAATCTCAATTTCACGTACAATGACTTCTTGCGATACTTTGGTATCCATACCACGTGATACTTGCATTCCCACTTCGTATGACTTAAACTTTGTACATGTTCCATTACTTGCCTCCTGTGCTGTAAACTTTGAGCGGTTCACGGCCGGGAGGCTTTCTTATATTCCCGAAATTGTCAAACTCTGGGAGTCCCCCGGCAGAATTTGTATGAAATTAGAGACTTTTTAGAAAGCTCTGGGTTGAATGTATCTATTGTTATATAATATAAACAGGTAGTAAATTACGGGAAACCAGCGGGTAAGGGGAAAATAAACTGAAGCAGAAATCCGAAGATGCGGGTTTTAAAAAATAATATACATATAATGGAGGTATGACATGGGCAACGCGATTGACGAATACTGGCAGATAAGGATATCCGATCTCAAGGAAGCATTAGAGGCAAACAACTTTGAGGTCTTCCTGGCCAACAACGCCGCTGAGGCAAAGAAACTGGTAATGGAGGAGATTGTTCCGGCGACGGGCGCACGGAGTATCTCATGGGGTGGATCAATGACCTTCGTTGATACCGGTCTTTACGATGAGCTCAAAAACTGTGACGGCATTAAAGTGATAGACACTTCGGATAGAAGTGTACCACCGGAAGAATTTCTGGAGCGTCGTCGCAAGGCGCTTCTGACCGATCTTTTTTTTACCGGGACCAACGCGGTAACGGAGGCGGGACAGCTTGTCAATCTTGACATGACTGGCAACAGGGTAGCGGCGCTTGCCTTCGGTCCGAAAGATGTGGTCATCGTAGTCGGACGGAATAAAATCGTCGGTGACCTGGACGAAGCTATGTCCCGCATCAAGAACTACGCGGCCCCGGCCAACGCCATCAGGCTTGGCATGAAGACCCCCTGCGCGAAAACTTCTTACTGTGAAGAATGCAAAAGTGCAGCTCGGATATGCAATACATGGGCTATCACGGAAAAATCATTTCCCAAGGGGAGGATTAAAATCGTCATAATCAATGAAGATATGGGGCTTTAAATGGGATCAGGGATAAAGATGGTAAGTTAAACTCTCCTATCTCCTACCCGTTTGTTGGGTGCAGTACACTCTAAATAGGTAGGGCCGACTTTCGTTGCCCATGGTAATAATGGGGAGGGTAAAACCTCCCCTACTCATATTTTTGCAGTGGGGCAAAAATAGGTGTTTGTAAATAAGAACTTTTGAACTTCTTCAACGAATTAGACTTACAAACTGAAGCGAGTTAATCGGATCTGACTAATTTTTATATATACGTATGATATTTCCGAATCCGCTAATAAAAAACGGGAAATTTGAACTATTGCATTAATAATTTTCTTTGTTGTGGTATGTTGTCCACTTCGAGGAGTTCTGCATATCACTCTCATCTGAAACAAGTCATTATTTAGATGTATTCTAGGATTACCTTCGAGATATTTGAGATAAGGAGAAAGTTTGATGGACAATGAAAGAATGATCAATAGTGCTCGTGAAAGGGCATTTGATAACCACCTCAATGGCTTGAATTGTGGAGAGAGCACCTTCAGGGCACTACTCGAAACGCTACGAGAAGCAAAAATGACCGAGCTTTCCATGGATACCGTTTCCTTGGCAACCGGTTTCGGCGGTGGTATCGGAAGTTCAGGGAATACCTGCTGTGCGATCATAGGAGCAGCTATGGCGATCAGCGCAATCCACGGCCGTAAAGACCCCTACGAGCTCCCTACTCCGGAAGCTCGAAGAGCCCAACTTGGAGGAGACGAAGGCCTTTACAGACTCTACAACAATCTGGTTCATGATTTCAAAAACAAGAACGGTACCGCATGCTGTGCTGAGTTGACCTGCCCTTATGACTACTACAGCGATGAACGAATAATTCGTTGTCGTAACATAATTGCAGAAACGGCCGCATCGGCAATGAAGTGGATACTCATAGGCATCGAAAAGGGATATGCACACCCTTTCAAATACAACATAATGGGAAAGAAATAATAGGTATCAAACGTAAAGACACAAGGGGAATACCTCACAGAAAAACTGTTCAGTGAAGCCTGAAAACGGATTGATTGTTACAAAATTGTAGGAATTGATAACCATAACAACATAATTGTTCTTTAATCGAATGATCCTGAAGGGTGTTTCGCGCGTAACTATCCGATAAGAATAGAAATTAAATATTGGTACATCTCTTGCTTAGTCTGTGGGGAAGAATGTAAAATTTTGTTTGAATATCTCAAAGAATGAGAATGTGATATTCAATGAAAGGGGAAAATTATGGATGTAACAGAAATTTTTGGTTCCAATGTTTTTAACAATAAGGTGATGAAGCAGCGCCTGCCTGATGAAATCTACAAAGCCCTGATGGAAACCATTGAAAACGGGACCCCATTGCGTCCCGACATTGCCGACGTGGTCGCCAACGCCATGAAGGATTGGGCAATTGAGAAGGGCGCGACTCATTATACACACTGGTTTCAGCCACTGACCGGGTTTACTGCCGAGAAGCATGATGCCTTCATCGCCTCGGCTGCGGACGGCGGCAGCACCATGGAATTTTCCGGCAAGCAGCTGATCCAGGGTGAACCGGATGCATCGTCCTTCCCCAGCGGCGGACTGCGCGCCACCTTTGAGGCCAGAGGCTACACGGCTTGGGACTGCACCTCCCCCGCGTTTTTAAAGACCGATGAAAGCGGCAATGTGACCCTGGCAATTCCGACGGCCTTCTATTCATATAATGGAGAGGCTCTCGATAAGAAGACCCCCCTGCTGCGGTCCATGGTGTCCGTCTCCAAACAGGCCCTGCGGG
>CAZOHQ010000322.1:0-2992 GCA_964579455.1 uncultured Syntrophaceae bacterium
GGTATCTGGATATACTATCCCCTGCTCAGGCAGAGGATGAACTGAAACGGGTTGGTGTAGACCTGCCGGGAATCGATGCCATGATTCCCAAGATGAATAATGTCAATCTGCTGGTTGAGGGAATAGAGTGCAAGGTAGCGAATATATTAAAACAGGAGATGCTGTCCATAGGCGGAGATGTCGCTGTTGCGCGGGGGTCCGTATCCTGTAGCATAGACAGGACGGATGCCGTAATAATCGGCACTTTGAAACAGGTAAAAAGGTTTGCGGACAAGATAGCGCCGCAGCCCTTTGGTTTGAAAAAGATATCAGAGGATATTAGAAGGGTTCTTGCCAATATCACAAGAGATACCTTTGTACTCCGGACGCCGAAAAGGGAAATAACTGTCGGCGGGAGAACTCTCGTTATGGGTATATTGAACATGACGCCCGATTCATTTTCTGACGGAGGCATGCTCGGTGGCGTTGAAGAGGCCGTGAAATATGCGCTGAAAATGGAGGAAAGTGGAGCCGATATTATTGATATAGGGGGCGAATCTTCAAGGCCAGGTTCGAAGCCTGTATCTGCTGAAGAGGAGCTGGGCAGGGTTATCCCTCTAATAAAAAAACTTCAAGGAATGCTCTCCGTTCCAATGTCCATAGACACAACAAAGGCGGAGGTGGCACGCCGTGCGATAGAAGCCGGGGCAGAGATCGTCAATGATGTAAGCGCGATGAGATTTGACGCGCAGATGCCCGGGGTAGTTGCCGATTGCTGTGTACCTGTTGTACTGATGCATATGAGAGGGATACCCGGGACCATGCAGGATGGTGATCTTTCATACCGGTCGCTTATGGGGGAGATTACCGGATTCTTGGAGGAAAGCATTGAAAAGGCCCGGTCTTCCGGTGTAGACGTGGAGAATGTAATCGTCGACCCCGGCATAGGCTTCGGCAAATCTACGGCTGACAATGTGGCCATCCTGAAACATCTTAAAGAATTGAAAACACTGGGAAGGCCGATTATGGTGGGCACGTCGCGCAAGAGGTTTATAGGGGAGATCACAGGTCAAGTGCTTGCCGAAGATCGCGTTGAAGGCACGGCGGCGAGCGTTGCCGCTTCCATACTGAACGGTGCTCATATCGTAAGGGTTCACAATGTGGAATTTATGAAGAAATTATCCAGAATTGCCGATGAGATAAAGGGATGATCTACGCGGTAGGAACAGACCTTGTTGAGATATCGAGGATCGAAAGAATCATAGATACATGGACTAAAAGATTTATAGAAAGGGTGTATTCTGAGGGGGAAATACGATATTGCAGTGAAAGGGCCTTTCCCGCCCAGCATTTCGCGGCACGCTTTGCGGCGAAAGAGGCGTTTTTGAAATGTATGGGCCGGGGGTTGTTCGATGGAATCGGGTTCAGGGACGTGGAAGTCATAAACAGACCAGAGGGAAAACCCGAATTGAGATTTTATGGAAAGGCGCGGACCATGGTTGACGTGGCCGGTATAACAGGAAGCCATATTAGTATTTCCCATACGGACAGATACGCAATGGCTTTTGTTGTTCTTGAATGCGGCAAAACTCCCGGATTCCAATCCTCGTTTCAGTAGTATTCCTGTATTCGGAATCCCATCAATTGTTTCGTCATGTAGCATCACCGATCCTGATACAGCAAGAAAGAGCACAATGAAACAACATTCCATTTCAAAGGGTCTTTGATGCCTCAAGATAATGGGAAAATTTCAAGTTTACGTAATCAATGAATAAACCTCCCGCTCTGCCGGGCGACTCTTGGAGCGCAGGTTCAATTCCTGATATAAGTAATAATTGATGGGACGTGTTGAAATGAAACTGCAATTGAAGAATTTCTTTCGGATTAGTACCCTGTTGCTGATACTCATCCTTTTGTTGCCCGGATATGCTTCTTCTAAAATTGTCTCATTGCCTATAACGATCGACTACCCGCTTCTCAGATCGATGGTTATTAATTGCGCCTTCACTGATCCGGATCAGACCTCTGTTGTGCTTGATGAAAACAACGGGTGCCGGAAGATTACGATCTCGGAGCCGATCTTTTCTGAGGAAAATTCACGAGTCCGATTCGAAACAAAACTTCAGATCCATATCGGTACGAACGTTGGAAACACATGCCTGATGCCGATTGAGTGGGAAGGGTATCTTGCATTATTTATGAAACCTCGAATCGATAGTAACAAATGGGTTCTGTCATTTGATACTGTTGATTCTGTCTTATATGACAAAAATCATAAAACAGCCCACGTTGCCGGTATTGTTTGGACGTTTGCCAAGCCGTTAGTTCTCGATTACTTAAACAATATCAGCATCAGCCTTGCCCCGCCCGTATTGGAGGTGAAGTCATTCCTCTCTTCTCTGTTTCCCCCGGACTTAGATCTTCGCGCAAAAAAAATGGTCAATAGTTTCAGGTCAGGAGAAATAATGACAACACCGGATGCCGTGAGAGTTGCCATTCTCGCCGACGTTGAGGAAACGTATGAGAAGGATGAAGATATAGAACAGGAAGTGCTTTCTGATGAAGAACGACAGAAATTCATTGAGATATGGGAGGCGTGGGACCCGTTTCTTGTACATATGATAACCTCGCTCTCAAAAGAACCGTTATCAGATGATGATCGTCAGATTCTACTGGATGCACTTCTGGAAGCCCGCTACTCTTTCATTACGGAACCATTGGAGGGAACGGTGAAACGGGATTTCGTCAGGGATCAATTCATAACGGCATGGGCACAACTGTCGCCCGTTTTCAGACGTCACCTGGGTGATGTGCCATGTAAGGCTACGTTAGGGTACCTTGCCTTTTTCACCGCTTCTGATGCGTTATCCGCATTGGATGAAATCGGCCCCACGTTAGGAATAGAAATCAGTCGCAATGGGCTCATTCGTCTGGCGCACCTTCTGGGCGCGCAGGAATCAGAAATTCTAGCTTACAGCCCCGGCGCCGACCCGGAACTGAGAGAAGTTCTGGG
>CAZOHQ010000323.1:0-1096 GCA_964579455.1 uncultured Syntrophaceae bacterium
AGGGTATCAAAGAGATTACCTCCAGTGCGCGAGAAGGCTCAGGCTTCGTACAGGTCGAGATGATCGAGGGCTATGACAATCAAAAACTGGCACGGAATATTGAAAACGAAGTCGATCGTATTAACTCCTTTCCAGATGAGGCGGAAGACCCGCGAGTGGAGAGCACCCCTCATCGACGGCAGGTAATCTCGCTGGTTCTGTACGGTGATCAGGATGAACGAATACTCCGGGAAAAGGTTGAAGAGATCCGGGACAAACTCCTCCAGAACCCGGAGATTACCCAGGTGGACCTGTCCGGTATTCGTGATCTGGAGATCAGTATCGAGGTATCCCAGGATAAGCTGCGGGCCTATAACCTGACCCTCGATGATATCGCGACAAAGATACGACAGGCATCCGTTGATCTCCCCGGAGGCGGCATCAAGACTGCCGGGGGCGAGATCCTGGTCCGTATGACGGAGCGGCGTGATTACGGAAAGCAGTTCGCCCGCATCCCCATTATATCCTCCAGCGACGGCACCCGTGTGCTCCTTGAAGATATCGCCACGGTGATCGACGGATTTGAGGATACGGATACCTACGCCACCTACAATGGTAAGCCCGCCATGATGATCGACGTCTACCGGGTGGGCGATCAGACCCCCCTGTCGGTGGCGGATGCCGTTATGCCATACGTGGAGGAATTGCGTCAGACACTGCCGCTTGGGATCAGTATCGACATCCAGAGTGACCGGTCGGACGTGTACCGCCAGCGCCTGACCATGCTTCTCCATAACGGCTATATGGGTCTCGCCCTCGTGCTGATACTGCTCGGACTGTTTCTGGAGGCACGCCTGGCCTTCTGGGTGACCATGGGGATTCCCATATCCTTTCTCGGCTCGATCCTTTTCTTGCCATATTTCGGAGTCAGCATCAACATGATGTCGATGTTCGCCTTCATCGTGGCGCTGGGGATCGTCGTGGACGACGCCATCGTGGTTGGAGAAAACATCTATAGCTACCGCGAAAAGGGATATTCCTTCCGGAGGGCAGCCATTGAGGGAGTACGCGAGGTGGCCATGCCGGTCACGTTCAGCATACTCACCAACATCGTGAC
>CAZOHQ010000323.1:1196-2976 GCA_964579455.1 uncultured Syntrophaceae bacterium
GTTTCCATCGGATTGGCGATCCTGATCCTCACCCTGGTCTATGTGAACAGCGGGCGGTTGGGAATCACCCTGATGGAGCGGATCGAGTCGGACTACGCCCAGGTGGAAATCGCTCTCCCCTACGGGTCGGCGATTGAGAAGACCGAGGCGGTACAGACAACCCTGATACAGGCGGCACGGAAGATTGCAGACGAAAACGGCGGGAAAAAGCTGGTCAAGGGTATCTATTCTCGAATCGGGGCTACGGTCAATGGAACTGAAGGCAGCCATACCTGCCGATTGCGCATATATCTCACCCCGGCCGATGAGCGCCCCATGGAGACGGGTGATTTTGTGAATGCCTGGCGCCGGGAGGTCGGAGCGATTGCCGGTCTTGAAAGCCTCATTTTCAAGTCTGACGCCGGGGGACCCGGTTCACGCGCAGCCATGTCCATTGAACTAAGCCACCGGGACCTCTCAGTCCTGGAGACCGCCGGTGCTGATCTAGCCGAAGACTTGAGGTATTTCCCCAAGGTTAAAGATATTAATGATGGTTTCGCTCCGGGGAAGCAGCAGATCGACTTCATGATTCGCCCGGAAGGCAGGGCCCTCGGCCTGACCGCCCGGGATGTGGCCGGCCAGGTCCGCAACTCCTTTTACGGGAGCATGGTGCTGCGTCAGCAACGGGGCCGCAACGAGGTAACTGTCATGGTTCGTCTCCCCGAAGATGAGCGCGCGTCGGAATACACCCTTGAGGAACTGATGCTCAGGACACCGACAGGCCAGGAGGTCCCACTTAAGGAAGCGGTTACCATGAAGCGGGGACGGGCCTATACGGAGATTAACCGCAGAGATGGGCGGCGGGTCATCACGGTGACGGCGGATATAAATCCCCCCAGCGAGGCGAGCCATATCATCAATGCACTCGAGGCGGAAACGCTGCCGGAGCTGAAACGGAGGTATGTCGGTCTGAACTATGGGTTTGAAGGACGTCAGGCAGACCTTTCGGACAGCATGAATAGCCTCTTTATGGGGCTGATGCTGGCAATGCTTGTTGTATACGCCCTGCTTGCCATACCGTTTCGCAGTTATATCCAGCCCTTGATTATCATGGTGAGTATCCCCTTCGGAATCGTGGGGGCGATCTTCGGTCACCTTCTCATGGGCTACAGCCTCAGCGTGATGAGTCTCTTCGGGATCGTGGCTCTCACTGGTGTGGTGGTCAACGATTCACTGGTGTTAATCGATTTTGCCAACCGGCAACGCGCAAATGGTAAAAATCTGCACGATGCTATTCATACGGCGGCAATCAACCGATTTCGCCCGATCCTCCTGACTTCGCTCACGACCTTTGGAGGACTGACCCCCATTATGCTCGAAACCTCTCGACAGGCCCGATTCATGATTCCCATGGCCATTTCACTCGGCTTCGGGGTCCTCTTCGCGACCCTGATCACCCTGATTCTGGTGCCCTGCTTCTACCTGGTGGTTGAGGATCTTAAGTTGAAAAGAAACAGCGAGTTATCACCCGCCGGAGTGAGAGAAGCCGTTGATGTAACGAATAGATGAGATAAAGAATTGGGGTGAGTGACCGGATTTGAATCCCGCACTTGGGGCCAAACTTATTGAAATAACTATGGGATAAATGACCCTGACACCAAAATGACACTATCCGTGATCGGGGCGACAGGATTTGACCTGCGAACTCAGGCATCACCAACCGGAAGGCTAAGGTGTTCAAGACTGCGAATAAGCGTCAATCCAAAGTTGCGATAATAGACAATCAGATTTAGGTTCGAAG
>CAZOHQ010000324.1:0-2973 GCA_964579455.1 uncultured Syntrophaceae bacterium
ATCCTCTTCCAGAAACTCATACGCGATACCCGGTCGGATCACTCTGTCCACCCATCCCTTCAATATGGCAGGGGGCTGGCCCCACCAGTTCGGATGCACAACAATTATACCATCCGCTTCGGCTATTTCCCGGCAATGCTGGTCAATTACCATCGGCAACTGAGCGTCTTGAGGGATTTCTTCGCTCGGTAGCAGCGGATTGAAGCCCTCCTCATAGAGATCGTGGAAAAAGACCGTATGTCCATTGCCTTCAATCTGTTCAACCGCCGTTTTTGAGATGGCATGGTTGAAACTTCCCTCATCGGGATGGGCGAGGATGACGGAGATTCTCATCGTATTTGTTGCCTTTCCTTCACTGGTACATAACGACGGAGAACAGCGACCACGAATCATTCCTGTTTCTCTGGTAGATAATCCTCCCGAACGGGAGAGAAGATCTCAACTACCAGGGAATTTTCCAATACCTCTGCGCTATGTTCGGTATTACCCGGAATGCACCAACTGTCTCCCGGTTCGGCTTCGAACACTTGTTCCCCGATGGTAAACCTCATCCTACCCTCAACCAGATAACCAGATTGCTCATATATGTGAGAGTGTCTGGGCAGTATACTCTGTGCTTTCAGTCTGAATTCCCCCAAAAGAGTCTTTTCACCATATACGAGAGTCTTCAACTGTATCCCCGGTAATAATTGTCTGTACCCGCCATCTTTTTTTTTGTAAAACAATGGAAACTCCTTTCTGCTTTTTATTACCGAACGCCAGTCATCGCCGACGACGGTAAACCGTGACGAGGTATCCTATTCGGGATTCCCGGTCGATGGTCGGTACTCAACGAACGATCTTCTTGCATCTCAATATATCTTCAAATTCCTGTTTCGATACAGTTCTTTTCCTCACGAAATGTGATTTCCAAATACTGCGCGTTTTATCAGGAAAGAGAAAGCAGGTATGATCGTAAATTTGCCTTCTTGTTTTTCAGACCCAGTTTGGTCCTGAGTGTCTTCCGGTGAAAATCAACAGCATCCGTTGAAATGCTAAACAGTTCGGCGATTTCCTTTGTTGTCTTTCCCTCTTTGACGAGATTGGCAACCTGAATCTCTCGGGGGGTAAGAGTAAAATAGTTGAGAGTAATATTTCTCATAAAGGGAGAGATAATATTATTCAGATTTGCTTCCAGAACTTCAACGAATGAAAGCTGCCTTTCATTGATTTTGTTGTTTTTGAGCCGTTCTATATAGGGCATGATCAGTTCGTTGACGTTGACGAGAATAGTATCCTCAAGTCTCTTCTTATCGTCTTCATTGTTTTTTAGGAGAACCTTGAGTGCTATATTCACATCTTCAAGCTTTTGAGCATTAATTTTCAGATCATAATCCCGTTTATTTAGAATTTCTTCGGTTTTTTTTCGTTGAGTAATATCCGAATGTGTTCCTACAACACGAAGCGGATTTCCCGCCGAATCCCGTTCAACAACCTTGGCTTTATCAAGGATCCAGTGCCAGCCTTCGATTGCTGATCCCATACGGAATTCCAGTTCATAGCGACCCTCTGTGCTCTGGATGGATGATTGAATTGTCGAAACAATGTGTTCCCTGTCCTCCGGATGAATCCAGGTTTCAAACTTGTCAAATGAAGAGGGGTTCAGCTCGGGAGAGAGCCCCAGCATGGTAAAATACCTGGGACTCGCAACAACCCTGCCTGTTGTGACATTCCAGTCCCAGATGCCATCATTGGCAGCTTCCAGCGCAAGCTGAAAGCGCTCTTTACTCTGTCTGAGCGCTTCTTCCGTCTTTCGTCGGATGGTGATATCCGTATGGGTTCCCACCACACGACGCGGATTTCCCGCTTCATCACGATCGGCAACTTTGCCTCGGTCAAGAACCCAGCGCCATGCACCCGTTTTTGTTTTTATGAGAAATTCCAGTTCATAGCGGCCTTCTTTGCCCTTGATGGAAGAGAGGATCCCTGATGTAATTGCGTCGCGATAGTCAGGATGAATCCATGAGATAAAGTCGTTGAAATGATGCTCTCCGGTATCCGGTTGGAGTCCGAGTATTTCATAGTATCTTGGATTACCGAAGATCTTTCCCGTTGTAACGTTCCAGTCCCATAAACCGGTATCAGCGGCTTCAAGGGCAAGCGTTGCCCTCTCTTCGCTTTTTCGCAGGGCTTCCTCTGTTCTTTTGCGTATGGTGATATCAGTATGGGTTCCTACGACACGAAGCGGATTTCCCGCCGAATCCCGTTCAACAACCTTCCCCCTGTCCATAACCCAGACCCAGCCACCTGTCTTGTTTTTAATGCGGAATTCAAGTTCATACCCGCCCGGTTTTCTTTCAATGTGTCGGTTTATTGCATGGACCGTGTTCTCTCGATCATCCGGGTGAAGCAGTGCCTCAAAGGCTTTAAAACTGTGGGGATTCATGTCGGGATTAAGGCCGAGCATGGTATAGTACCATTCATTTGCTACGACTTGACCGGTTCTAACGTCCCAGTCCCACAACCCTGTATTCGAGGCGCTGAGAGCAAGGTCCAGCCATTCTCTGCTTTTCTGCAATCTCTTTTCAATGTGTTTTTTCTCTTCGATCTCCTGTTGCAACTGGCTGTTGACATTCGTCAATAGGGAAGTTCGTTCCCTGATCTTAACTTCCAGATTAAATTGTTCCCGTAAGAGGGTCTTTTGAGCTTTTTCCCTCTGTATGGCCGATCCGATAGTCCCCGAAGCGATTCTTAAGGCGTCTATCTCTGCAGATGACCATACCCGTGGGGTTTCACAGTCGTCAAAACCAATAAAACCCCACCATTCATTTTCAACAAAGATCGGAAATACCGCTAAGGCGAGAATACTCTGAAATGCAAGTGATAATCGCTCTTCTTCAGAAAAGAAGGAAGTCTGTCCGGAATAGACATTTCCCTTTTCAAGAAGTTCCGTCATTTTCAGTCGTCTGACATCAGAGCTATAGGAAACATTCT
>CAZOHQ010000325.1:0-1805 GCA_964579455.1 uncultured Syntrophaceae bacterium
CCTGAGTTGTGGGGTAATCTTGCGTCGGTTAAAAATCAGGTAAACTATACCGAGAAAGACAGCCCAGAAAACGAATTTAACCAGGATCTTGATCCAGTTTTTGGAGGCGTGCTCGGAGGCCAACGCCAGTTTTTTCAGGACCAGCACTGAAATCTGATCCGAAGTGCCGTACTTCTCCATCTTATTGTCCAGATCTGATTTTGTCTGAAGGTCAAATATGGTCTTTAAGACCTGATTTGGGAAAGCATTGGCTTGACCGAATTGTCTGATAGTCATTCCTTTTTCAATTATCAGAGTATCAGGCTTGGGCAGTTTTTCAGCTTTGCCACCCCATATCCGGTCTGATAGTAATGACAATCCGATCACAATGACAATCAGCAGAATAAAGAGTACGATAGTTCTCGACGGTGATTGTGTAATCATGCATCTTCTCCTAAACTGTCGGTGTTGATACATTACGGAAACACTCCGTTGTGGGACCCCGAGGACTCTTTCTTAAAACGACACACTTTACCCGATATCCTTGGCCCATTCTCCGGCAACCTCTCGGATACCCGTAGCCATACTATTCTTCATCTAATTTCCGGTGGGCTGCAGACAAGCTGTGGAGTGACCACCCGATAACAACCCCTATGGCAAGGAGAAAAAACATCAACAGTGCTCGGGACATAGACAGGGTCCAGAACAGAAATCGTATATCGACAACCGTCACATTCTGTATGATGAAAAGTACGGCCAGGCCAGCCAGAATGAGACTGATAACCAGTTTTGTATTCATTGTAAGTCCTCCCTTTCACCTTTATCGATATGTTTGCGATCTAAAATGCCTGTACATGCAGAAGCGCATCGCGGATCTGCAGATATGCGATCAGGTACTCAAAGAGCATACGCCACATTATTTCCATGAGTACAGATATAACCATAAAGATCAGAATAAAGGCCGCTCGTATTCTTTTATCAATAACTGTTTGATAAACAAGCGTATCTATTCGTTTCTCTATGGCATGGAGTAAGGGGTATTTTTGTCTCACCCTCAATAATGTAAACCAGCACAGCAATGGTATCCCCACAGCCCCGACATAATAGAAGGGAATCAGGACATATAAACTGATAAACCGTTTAAACAAGATAAAGTCCAATAAGAATTCCAAATTAGAACCTCACATCGTAACATGTTTCATTATAGGCTTCAGGCAGCGTGGCCAGCAAACGGGCCAGGAGGAACCCGTGAAGGGCACGCGAATACGCGCCTGATTAAATCAGTGGTCGCTGAACGGCACTCCGTCGGATAGCTGCCTCCTCTTCGGCCAACCCATGGAAGATCCTCTGATGAGAACTTCCTTTTTAGGGAAGATAGTATAAGAAAAGCGGCCTTGTGAGTCAATGGGATAAAGACCACACCACAGGATCTTATTCCTGCCGAGTGCTCCCGCGGTGCGAACCTGTGAGTGCTCTGGCGGAGATTCTTTCATTGTTGACGCCGAGTCATCTCTTTCATAGTCTTCGCCATGATGATGCTCATGATGAGCCACGCCAAACCGAAGGTGAATCCCGCCATCACATCGGTGGTCCAGTGCACATTCAGATAGATCCGGCTCATGCCGATTGAAAGGATCAGCAGCGATAAAGCTGCAATGATACCGGTTCGCTTTATACCCCTTTGCATCACCTGCCAGGTGATGTACATGAGAAAACCGTAGATGATGATCGCCGAAAAGGAGATATGAGGCAATGAGAAGGAAGACCGGCGCGAGCAGGTAAATACTCCCAAAGCCGGTAACGGCGGTCATAACCTTTGTCAGTCC
>CAZOHQ010000325.1:1815-2967 GCA_964579455.1 uncultured Syntrophaceae bacterium
AGGTGATGTACATGAGAAAACCGTATATGATCATCGCCGAAAAGGAGTGGCCGCTGGGGAAACTGAAGCCGTCCGCCAGGGCCAGCTGGGGCATCGGCCGGGGGCGGTGAAAAAAGATTTTCAGAAGAATGAGGAGCGTCTGGCCAACCCCTGCAGCAATAAAGAGGGCGAACAGATCCCACCAGTTCCTGATGAAGAGAAGATAGAGGGCAAGGAGCAGGACGACCGGCGCGAGCAGGTAAATACTCCCGAAACCGGTAACGGCGGTCATAGCCTTCGTCAGCCCCGGGGTGACGAGGCCCTCTATGAATGACTGCATCTTGAAATCGAGTGCAAAGAGTGCTTCCCTGTTGATCAGGTCTTCCACGATTTCACCGAAACTCATGAGGGCGAGAATGAGGACGATGAGCGAGAGGCTAAGGTTCAGGCCGTACCAGCTGCCCGCACGAAAGCGGTTTTTCAGAAGGGGCCATGCTTTGGGCATCAGATCAGTTAATTTCTGATCGGCCTGAAGGAGTCTTTCCCAAATCAGATTCCGTTTTTTGCTGAGGACCGAATAGAGGTACAGCAGTGCAAGGCCCGCGACAAAGGCGGCAATCCCGACGCGGCCGAGATATATCCTCATGATATCCCAGCTTTTCCCGAGGAAAAAACCGATCAGGGAGAAGACAACCGCCCATGCGATACCACCGGTGGCGTTATAGAAGAGAAATCTTCGATAGGGCATCCGGGACATGCCGGCCACCACCGGGGCAAAGGCTCTGAGCCATGCCATGAAACGTCCCAGAAAGACGATCTTTCCGCCGTACCTTACAAAGGCTTCTTTGGTCTGATCCAGATATTCCCTTTTGAAAAAGAAGAGGTGTCCCCATCTGAGGAAAAAGGGCTCGCCGAACCGGGAACCGATGAAATACCCCACCGTGTCGCCCAGAACGGCTCCCGTAATCGCGATGGCGATCACGGCGGTCAGGTCCAGATTCTCCCTGGCGGCAAGGAGTCCCGCTATAACGACGATACTCTCGCCCGGGATGAGGAGGCCCACGAAGGCCGAGGTTTCGAGGAAGGTCACGATGAAGAGGGCGTAATATCCTCCGGGGTGGAGGTGAGAAACAAAAAAATCGATTATTGTTGTCTCCATGTGCGGATATCCTG
>CAZOHQ010000326.1:0-2953 GCA_964579455.1 uncultured Syntrophaceae bacterium
TTCATCGCTGTTTTCTCTTTCATTAACATATTTGAGAAGGCTTCCGACGGTTAGTAAAAGAGGCAGACATTCCTTGCAGGAGGTATTTCCCCTGCCCAGTTTAAGGGCATCTTCATCGGCGGGTGGCAAGGCTGAAGCGTGAATGCCCGCGCCTCTGAATACGGCGGCGCCCATCTCGCTGAGATATCTTCCCATTGAGGGAAGAAGAAGATGAATCCTCCGGTCAGAGAGAGGGTATTCCTCCCCCGTTGATTCAACAAATACCTGTTGATCATTTCTTGTTGCTACCCTGGCAGGAATAAAATTCCGGGAAACATCGATAATATCTTCCCTTTTTTCCAGTTCCCGGTATCTTTTGACGATATCAATAAATGCCTCTATTCTTGTTTCCAGACCGGCATCAGCTACATGGCTATCCAACTCCAGGGTAAGCGAAGGCTTTCTTCCCATAATATTTCTGAAATATCCAACGAGGAAAGAATCCGGACCACAGGAAAAATTTGTTATATAACACCCGAAAAGTCGGGGGTGTCCCTTGATGAAATTCGCGACTCTCAGGATGCGCTGTCCCGCGGACCAATACATATTTTCAACACCGGTGGTTTCCGCCATTGGGAGAGAAGAAAGTGGGAGAACTATAATGCCTCTGGAGGCAAACTTATTAGGTATACCCATATGCCCCTCTTTTACCAGCGCGTTATAGGATCTTCCAAAAACGACAACGGCAAATTCGTCCTCACTTTCCTCAATCTTCTTTAGCTCTTGTGAACAGGTCTCCTCCATTTCCTTAAACACGGTAACCTGGATTTCCGCTGCCTTCGCATATGCCAGTCGGGCCTTTTCTTTATTGATTCCAAGCGCTTTCGCTACTCCTGTAAAGACAGACTCTGCCGGTTTATATCCGCCCGACAAATCAATGACAGGGGACAAGATCCTGCCCTTTGCTTTTAGATCTTTATATACCTCATGATTTTTAAATGCCGTATTGAAATAGAATGGTTCACCCTGTGAAATCGGGCATGTTACACACGCTTCATCTGCCGATTCCATATATTCTCCCTTAAACTGCGGAAGGAAAATGTACGCGGGCTTTTTTTCCAAAAGATTTAAAAAGAATCCATGGGCAATCTCACCGGGATAACAGAAAGGAGCGTTAACCCTGTCCAGCCCTCTCTGTTCCAGATTATCAGAAAGAATAACCCTGAAGCCGAGTTGAGAAAAAAAGTTGTAATACAGAGGGAAATAGGTGTTGACCAGGAAAGATTTATTTATTCCTATCGTTTTTGAATTCTCATGCGCGCCGGAGTCTTCCAGGGATAAAAGACTTTTATCAAATATCCTTTTCTCATAATCGGCAACGAGATTCAGCTCTTCGGTATCTATCTTGATCTTTGACCTTAAATTATACCATCGGTTACACGCGCCGCCAAAGGGAAAGGTTTTCCCTTCTATCTTTATCCTCGCGATCTTACATTTTCTGTCGCATTTCTCTTTCCCTCCATCGCAGATAAAAGAATCACCATACTCGATTTCCCGGTCCCTTAATTCTTTCAGGGAGAATTCCTTTTCTTCGATTAAGCCTGAAGCCAGCCTTTGCTTTATCTCGAGGGCGACTCCAAACGCACCGATAAGCCCGGGATCGGGGGGAACAATAATATGTTTCCCGGTAAGCGCAGCCATCGCAAGCGGGACGGCTCGGTTCAGGCAAACCCCTCCCTGCATAAAGGCTTTTTCTCCGACCGGTCTGTTTCCCTTAACACGATTGTCGTAATTCATGCAGATAGAGTAAACGAGGCCGGCAACAATATCTTCCCTGCCGATCCCTTCATTGAAGGCGTTATTAATATCGCTTCCTATAAAAGCCGCGCACTGATCGTTAAAATTAGGTGGATTGTTTCCCTGTATGGCAATGTTGGCAATTTCTTCCATCTCGATCTTCAGGGTTTCTTTTGCCGCCTCTTCCAGGAAAGAACCGGTTCCCGCGCTGCATGCCTCATTCATCGCGTAGTCAGAAGCAACTCCGTTGGTAATATAGGTATACTTCGCGTCCTGACCGCCGATCTCAAAAATGGTATCAACTTCTTTATCGAAGAAAAGGGCGCCGGTTGCGTGGGCGATAATCTCATTGATGATTCCATCTGTTATGGCGTGCAGGCCCGCTATTTTTCTGCCCGATCCGGTAACTCCGAGACCCGTGATATGGATACTGTCACTGAGATCGCCAAGCTGATCAACCAGACCCGCATAACAGTTTCTCGATGCCTGTACCGGATCACCATTCGTTCTCAAGTAAACTGAAGCCAGTATCTTGTTATCTTTTATTCTTAAGAGGATTGCCTTGGTAGTTGTAGAACCTGCGTCAAGCCCTATGATACAGCGATCATCTTTATGGGCCTTCCCCCGGGATGCTGTTTTGAAGTCCACCATACTCTCAAAATTTTTCAGGGGTGGAAGATAAGTAAAAGAGGTTTTCCCCTTCTTGAAAAGATTTTCCGTACCCGGGAAAGACTTGGTTTTGTGATTTAATGCCCATAAGGCGCATCCCAGGGCCTCGAAATAAGGTGCCTCGCCCGGAACAACAAGATTTACTATCTCTTTTTCCAGGTAAGCGATCATTACGGAATTCTGGGCGCATCCCCCGATGATCATAATGTTGTTTTTTGGTATCTGCTTTAAGATTTCCAGAATCTTCCCAGCCATCATCTTGCAGAGTCCCGCCGCGATTTGCCCCTTTGGAACCCCCGTGTTCATGGCATGAGTGCAATCACTTTTGCAAAAAACACTGCAGCGACTTGAGAGCTTATACGGGTTCTCTGTTTGGGCAAGCGAGTTGGCCTCTTCCATCGAGACCTTTGTTTTCAGATAGTTTAGCGCGTCATCCATCATTTGCGGGTTGATATACTTTGCCATTGTTTACCTCACTCTAAAATTGATAAAATCGTCTGCTAATGCC
>CAZOHQ010000327.1:0-2944 GCA_964579455.1 uncultured Syntrophaceae bacterium
GCCACTGAGAAATTCGTGAGGCTCACAACGAGAGAGGAGATGACAAATGAAATATAAAACGAAGATTCTCTGCGCGTTAATGTTGATTGGCATGCTCGTAATTACACCGTTATGTTATGCGGAAACGTCAATAGAAAAGGTTAAGCAGGAAACACAAGACTTCCTTAAAACGCTCAGTGCCTATACCATCGATCAGAGAGAAGAAGCGGTTCGCAGGGCAAAAGAGTCTCTGGATATTCTGGATAAGCGCATCGACGTACTGGAAGCGCGTTTCGATGAAAGCTGGGACAAAATGGATATGGCTGCCCGCGAAAAGGCACGAGCCAGTCTCAAGGAGTTGCACAAGCAGCGGACTCTGGTGGCCGAATGGTACGGCAGTCTGAAAAGTAGTACCGGTGATGCCTGGGTGCATATGAAAAAGGGTTTTTCAGATACATATAAGGCTCTCAATGCCGCCTGGGAAAAGTCTGAAAAAGAATTCGGCTTCGATAAATAGAATGGCCTGACAACGTGGGGCAGGGTTCTCATGTCCTAAAAGGATTGCACAGAATAGGACACTGTTTGAATCGGTGCTGTCTTTCGCGCAAACCTCACATGGGTCTCGCCGATTCTCGAGACATTTCTCTGAAGAATCCTTTGAATGAGGTCACGAACGGATGGATGTGACGTTTTAACCGTTCGAGAATATGTGCCTGGTCATGATTGCTTTGTGGCCTGCTCATTCCATCGGTAAAGTGACTTTCCCGGCAGTTGTTTGATGTAAGAACGGTATAGGTCCATTCATTCCTTCCTTGTACAAATCGTTTCAGCCTCTCATGCGCTTCATTGACCTGCTGGCATTCTCTCGTTTTAAATTGGATCATGAAGTCGGAAGCCATGCCAAGCCGGTCGGGATGGCAATCGAGCATTCTTTCCCTGTAGGTTCGCCGCAGGAGATCGGTATTCAGACTTTCCAGGAAATCGTTGTCGATTTCGGAAAATCGTTTTTCAGGGAACAGATACTTGCAGCTTTTTTTCAAGTCGAAAAGTTCGTGAAATGACAGCTCAGGGTAGAACATCGGTTTACACCTTTCAGTTGGTAGTACTGTTGCTATCAAGAATGTCTTTGATTTGAAGCAGTGAATGGCCTGTCCCTTTCAATTCTCTTATCTTTTCCAGCCGTTTGAAAACTTCCTCGTTATACAGTCGATGACCAGACTCGGTCCGTTCGGACTCCTTGATCAGACGCATTTGAGTGTAGTTGTGAACGGTTTGCCGTGAGATTTCCCCATATTTCATGAGCTCCCACACCTTAAAGAGTTTCTTGTACGCTGGCATGGATTATTCTCCCGTATTTTATTCGTCAGTTATAATATATATTGTATAGTGCAATATATAAAGTATATTTTACATAATGTAAAGAAAAAATAGAGATGTTTTTCTCCCAATACGACACATGCCCATCCCTTTGCTGATCAAGCAGTTGTGGTATCTTCAAGGCATTGTCCCGTCATTTGTTTGGATGGATTTAAATGCTGAGATAGGTGATCGCGCGATGGCATCACCCGGGAGGATGTGCTCGAAGTGGCAACACGTCATAGTATCGCGGCCTGTTCATATCGTATTGAACATGAAGCCGCGAAATACATTTCCGTTACCGTAGGTGGGTTATAGATCTTCCTTCAACATGATTTTGATGGCGGCGTGTGAATAGCCGTGCAACACACGCTTTCCGACAATAACATGAGGTGTTCCCGAATATCCCACGTCCGTGGCAATCTTCGTATTTTTTCGAACCGTTTCAAGCTCCGCAAGAGTGTCGGTTTTTTTCTCTTCTCCCAGTTCCCGCGGCATGCATGCGCAAGACGTGAGATGCGACGATGTCCGATTCGGATTGAGGGTACCGGGCAACCAGGATGACTTTCAGTAATCGGATATATTGCATGTTCTTTTTCAGCAAATCGTGGGTCTTGCGACTGTTCACACAAAATACGTCGGCGATCAGGAGAAGATCCTTTTGACCCGACCCCTTAAAAAATACCACGGCATGCTGATCAATCAGATCGAATGTTTGAGCGGGGACGTCCGGGGCGATTTTTTTGGACAGGGTTCGAGCTGCCCATGCCTCACTTTCCGGCATGAAAAACAGCCAGGCACACAGCAAACCCAACAATAGAATACCGTTACTCTGTTTCATGATCTCACTTCCAAGACAAGGCCACAAAGCCCTCCCTGCCTGATGAGTGTTGATGGGATATGTGACAGGACAGTGTTTCTGTTAGGTGAAAGTATGGGAATAGCGATCGTGTGTGTCAAGAGGGATGATGTCCCCAAAGGTGGGGTGCGGTGCTGGTAACCGGGAAAGGGATGTTTCGCGGTGTCCGTCTTTTTTTTTAAGACATCGGTTTACTTTTTAGTCTGCCCACCCGTCATAAAAACCGTCTCATGAGGGTCAAACGTCACCGTGCCTTCTATTTTACAAATCGTATCCGGCACGTTTCCGATCCGTTTGCTATCGTTTCCCCGAGTTCTAATTTTCCTCCGAAGCTTTCGGCGATTCCCCTGTCTCCTTCCATCGCGATATCACAAAGCCTCGTTATCTCTTCATCGCTGCACCCCAGCTTCTGCCATGCGGCGACAAGCGGACAATATCTGAAATCTATAGATAATGCATTATCAGTTGATTCTAATATTTGCATATCAAAAACAAATTGAGCGGGAAGGGTAAACAACTTCTTTTTCAACCCTTTCAGACTATGTGTTCCACTTGCCTCGACAAGCTCCCTGCCATGGATATTCCCAAACGCTCTGGTTGCAGGATATCCGATATCTTCCCACTGCACCCCTTTCTTTTCTGCTTCTTTCAGCAACAGATACAGCCATGCTGCCCTGTGCTCTAATGTACCCCTGATCAGTAATTTCCGGTTAGGAAATTGCATATCAAATTGGCAAATAATGTTTAAAA
>CAZOHQ010000328.1:0-2926 GCA_964579455.1 uncultured Syntrophaceae bacterium
CGACAAACGCACGAATGGCGTCCACACTCATTCTGCTTGGTGCCGAAATTCTGACCCTGCCCGTCGGAGGGTACACACGCAGATAAATATTCCTGATGTTCTTTCGCACCACATCAATCGTAATATCTCCTACTTTCATTTGCTTCATATCATTATTCTATCAGTCCTTGTACGATTAGAAAAATTCTTTCAACACCTTTTCCACCCGGATCTCTCCATGTCAGTGCCAGACTCATTCGTGCGTTCATATACGTATAATATAACACCATGAAGAGTGATCTTTCTGTAACATATGCAAGCTTCTTTTGCGATAGAGTTTTACTTCCAGGCCCCCCCCACAGACCGACAACAGGGGAAATGAAGGCATGCCCCAGCAGTCAGTCAGCGGTAGAGGTCTGCCCCCTCTCCATGATCATCGGCGCTCCAAACCAGATGGTGTAGTCTATATTCCATTGACTCACAAAGCGGTTTTTCTTATACTCCCGGCAGGAAAAAAGAAGTTCTTATCGTTCAGATTCAGCGAGATATGTCTGAGGACCTTGATTCCGGTTTAGAAGTGATAAAGCGATCAATTCCCAAAAAATCGAGGTCACAATGATTCGTTTAAATGATATTATTCTTCTCATCGTCGTCTTCACCTCCATGTTTGGGGGGATCCTCTTCCCTCGCTTCGGTTCACTGTTTTCCGATTATCCGCAATATTGCATGATGATGCTTCTCTTTCTCAGTTTTCTCTCAATCGAAATACGGGATATCTGGGCAACCCTGAAAAGCTCCACCGGTATGATCATCTGCCTGACCCTTTTAAAAATCCTTATTCTTCCCGTGGTAATCTATTATTGTTTCCTGATCATTGCGCCGTCCTACGCTGTCGCTGCCCTGCTCCTCTCGGGAATTTCCACCGGTGTGGTGGCTCCGTTCATGTCAAACCTTGTCAAGGCAAACAGCCCTCTGGTTATGGTTATGGTTGTTGTCACCTCGCTTTTGATCCCGTTTACATTGCCGGCATTGATCAAAATACTCTTAGGGCAGACGGCAGAAATTTCCCTTTCCGGCATGATCAGAACACTTTCCCTCATAATATTTATTCCCATTCTGGTGGCAGAGAGCGTAAGAAATCTGACACCCCGGTTGCTTACGGTATTCACGACAATAAGATTCCCCCTCTCCCTTATCCTCTTTGCCTTCATTAATCTGAGCATTTTTTCACGCTACTCGGACTTCTTTCATCGCGAACCGATCACCATTATTACCGCCACGATTACCGCTGTCGTACTGTCGGCTATCTATTGTGTCTCCGGCATCCTTTGTATGAAGAAGAAGTCCATTGAAGATCAGCTTGCCGGAGCCGTAACGCTGGGGCACATTAATAATGTCCTGATTGTTGTCTTTGCCTCGGAGTACTTTGGCCCTCTGGAACCGACTGTTGCAGCCATATATATTTTCCCCTTTTTCGCTCTGCTCCTGCCGATGAGAATATATTATAACTGGAATACCAGGTCGGGCGTCTCCTCTTAACCCGGGATTTCGGATGATGGCCCCTGCCGCTGTGCACGGAAGGCCCTGAATGTATTTCTCTAAGAGGTGGCCCCTTACATTGGTCCCATTCATGTAAAATGAACGTGTAGAAGATGTCTGTTCGAATGATGCGGGACATGTCGTCGTGACGGATAAAACGGTTGAAAAGCGGATTGCTCTCCCGATACCTTCCGTGAGTTCCCGGATACATTCCCTCCGTGATCATCGGTGTCCCAGGAAATCGTATAACTTCTAACATTGTTTAAAAACACAAGGTGAAAACAGCGATTCCTCCTGCTGGGTGATCTCAAAAAGTCTATAGATGGACTTTCTATTGATGTCTTCCTATAGCTGAGCGTTTTGAATTTTTCAGGGACATACTTTCTTTCGAATGGTATTCCTTAATGAACTGTATATGTTTTGGTTATAGGCCATTGACCATAGTTCCTTCATACAAACATTTCAGCTTCATATACTAGCACTATGAAAAAATGTCTTGTCAATTATGTGCAACTGTAGCAAATTCGCCAATAAGGCAGAGTGCTATTAGTAGTCGGAGCCCAATCAGTGAACGAAATTAAAGGAAGGTTACATACTATGAAAGTGATCGCTTTAAACGGAAGCCCCAAACGCAAAGGTAATACGTATCACGCATTGCGTATGCTAGGCAACGAACTGGAAGCAGCCGGCATTGAGTTTGAAATATTACAGATCGGCCATTTGAACATACGCGGTTGTATGGGCTGCCGCAAATGCTACACCAACCTTGATGGCAAATGCAGCATCAGCGGGGATGATTTCAACGGTCAGCTGCCAAAAATAAAGGCTGCCGATGGCCTAGTGTTAGGGTCGCCGGTTCACTACTCGGGTATTGCAGGCACGATGAAAAGCTTTCTCGACCGCCTGTTTTATGTGTCCGGTGCGAACGGGAATTTTTTCCGCCATAAGGTGGGCGCAGCTGTCGTGGCAGTGCGCCGCTCGGGCGGATCGTCTACGCTCGACGGGCTGAACCACTACCTGAATTATGCCGAAATGATCATAGCTACAGCCAACTACTGGAACATCATCCACGGTAGCACACCCGGTGAAGCAGCGAAGGACACCGAGGGGGGGCAGATTATGCGCGTGCTGGGCAAGAACATGGCGTGGATCATGATGATGAAAGAATCCTCAACGGTGACTCCGCCGGAAAAAGAGGAGAAAGCGAGAATGAACTTTATAAGGTAATTTTGGCGATGTTCACAGGTTTAAAAAATAAACACAGATTCTGAGGACTGTTTCCTCCTTAGATGACGGATTTAGGTAAATATTCAATAGTACAAATGTAAATATTGAAGAATAATATACCTTGACTCAGTAATTTCCGGTTAAGTTTTTGCATATAAGTTTTGAGTATTTGGTTCTTTTA
>CAZOHQ010000329.1:0-2926 GCA_964579455.1 uncultured Syntrophaceae bacterium
CGGAATAAATGATGATGAAAAAGAGATTATTTTTCCCCTTGCTTTGTGTGTTGCTAGTGTTAATAACCGGCATCGGGTGTGAACATAATAATTCTGAAGCACCTACGGATCCGTACACTGAAGCTTGTCAGGACGCAGTATTTGCCGATACAGACGAAATCTACGACGGCCTGGTTGCCATCACACAGGATAACGATAATCTTGTGTGGAATGAAGGCATGGTTCTCGTCGTAACCTTCACCCGCTTTCCTGACAGCTACCCTGAAGGCGAATGGATACAGACCTGGTGGGGTGAAACGTGGGTGACGGCCGTACCCGAACTGAAAACGTATTATGAGGGCCTTACAGTCGCCGTTGATAATCCGGTGCTGCGCGTTGAGCAGATGCTAGGCCTGCCGAAGGACAGTGGTTACGAATGGTTTGCTGAAATGTGGGTTAACCCTCATGACCTTTATCGTCCCTGTCCCGATAGCGAGATTACCGACTCCGTTTGCGGGCTTACCTTTCCTGACAATACCACTGACGAGTACATCGATTGGTTCAATAACCAGATCATAGAATCCTACTGCCATGAGCAGAAATATCCATGGACGCGTCTTGGCTATACATATGACTGGGGCGATCCGACTAACGAGATCGGGCTAAGCGAATTCATCATCAGACAGGACGCGGAAGTGCTGGTAGAAAGACTGGAAAGATTTGAGGATTATCTAAAAGAACAATTATAATTATGGCACAAAAAACGCGCCGCCCTTGAGCCGATCGTTACAGAAAATGTACGTGTGATCGATTAAGGTCACGCCTACCAGGATGAACACGACATGGCTTGCATCCACGCGTGATCCATAGTGTTATTTTTATAATCGCAGGAGGAATAGATGCAAAAGCAGATCGTAGCACCGCAGGGGCGTGTGGTGTACAAGGGTTCCCGGCTGGAGTTGCGCGTTGTGACGCTGCCGGCCGAACGCGGTTCCGTCGAGAAGGAGGTCGTCATCCACCATGGCGCGGTCGTCATTCTCCCCTTCTTGACCGATACCGATATCATTCTCATTCGCAATGCGCGTTTTGCCATCGGGCAGGAGTTGTGGGAACTCCCCGCGGGGACGTTAGCCCAGAGCGAATCTCCGGAGGACTGCGCGGCTCGCGAGCTCAAGGAAGAGACCGGCTATCAAGCGTCTTCCATCGAGCCTTTGGGCTCTTTCTTCAATGCCCCCGGCTGGTCAACCTTTCGCTTATTCTCCTTTGTCGCGCGTGGACTCACCGCCGGCCTGCAGCAGTTGGAGAAGGATGAGAAGATCGACGTTCACGTTATTTCATTGACCGACGTATGCTCCATGATCGCCAAAGGACAGATCGCCGACGGCAAGACCCTTGCGTCGCTTGCAATCTATGCCGCCCAAAGAGGACTCATGCGCTTTGATAATTTATGAAAGTGGCTTCGAGCATGAACATATTGAGCCGCTGAACGTCATCGTCATACTCTACGGTAAAAAATATTGAGGAATAATACAGTATGAAAGACCTGATAGTAACAATGTCCTCGTTAAGTGTAATGTTTTTATTTATGCATGAGTTTGATGCCTGTTATAAAGGCGAATGGAGAATGTTTATATTCCTTCGAAAACTCAGAGAAGAAACGCAATATCTGATTTTTCTATACGCGCATATTCCATTAACTCTTTTTTTGTTCTACTATCTGTGGACGGTGATATCATTTAACAACATTCTTTTATGGATAATAGTAAATACCTTTTGTATTCTGCATTTTGCGCTTCATATCATCGCGAAGAAATGGAAATCAAATGTATTTCAGTCAATAAATTCATTTATTTTTATCGGAGGAGCGGCACTGACGGGACTTGTAAACCTGCTTCTGGTCGCATATTATTGAGATAAAGAATCTGTTACACGAACCGACAGGGGGCAGGGATGGGAAACACAAGATCGAATATAAAGCAGGGTCTTACAGTCAGGATCGTATTAAAACAAGATCAGAAAACCGGTAAGTTAACCGAGGGAATTGTCAAGGATATCCTGACAAAGTCTCCTTCACATCCTCACGGAATAAAAGTGCGATTAACCAGTGGAGATGTAGGACGAGTGAAAGAGATTTGTGGATGACACTTTACATCGACGGTGACGCCTTCCCGAACCAGCTCAAGCCTGTTGTACTTCGTGCCATTGAACGGCTCACGCTGCCGACGGTCGTCATATCAAACAAGCCTGTCAATATTGGCAAATCCAAGCATATCAAGTACATCATCGTTGGCCCCGGAACCGACGAAGCAGACCACCGCATTGTAGAGATGGCTCAAGAAGGTGATCTGATCATCACGGCGGATATTCCTCTGGCTGACCGGGTCATAACAAAAAACGCGTATGCCATCGACCACCGGGGTAAATTTTTCAGCGTTGATAACATCAAGCACTATCTGGCCATGCGTAATCTCATGCAGGAGATTCGTGACAGTGGTGAGAATACTAAAGGATCAGGACCTTTCAGCCAAAAAGATGTGTATGAATTTGCCAACCAATTGGATCAATTCTTGACAAAGCAAAAGCTACATTAAAGAATGGATCGATACAACAGATAAAAGAACACATATCAAGGTGCTTCAACGGACACTCGTATCTCGTAACGGTGATCGTAATCGACAGGCAGGCAGGTAAAATAATATGGCAAAATCAGGGGAAATTGAATATTTAGACCGTATTGGTGAAGCGGGACAAAACCACGCACGGAATAAGCCATTCTCGGACGAATACTGTGGTGCGTATCTTGCCGATATCGGATATATATTATCTTTGCTTCCCACCCCTCCGGCCATGCTTCTGGATTTGGGGGTCGGAACCGGATGGACCAGCATTTTCTTTGCCAAACGAGGGTTTGATGTTACCGCACAGGACATCGCTCCGGCAATGATTG
>CAZOHQ010000330.1:0-2913 GCA_964579455.1 uncultured Syntrophaceae bacterium
TCAATCTCGATGTTACAGACAAGGCAGTAATTGGTCGGATGATTGACAGTATACGAAAACAATTTGAGCGGATTGACATCCTTTGTAATAATGCGGGAGCTTCCTTCGGTGTGCCTGACGCGGTGCATACCTACAATGAAGATGCGTGGATGAGGACGATAGATGTGAATCTTCACGGTGTATTCAGGGTTTCAAGGGCGGTTATTCCCCTGATGACGGGAACGGGGGGAGCCATAATAAATACGGCATCGAGGGCGGGTAAAAAGCCGCCCCTGTTCAACGGTGCCTATGCGGTAGCCAAGGCGGGCGTAATTATGCTCACAAAGGTAATGGCGACGGAGTTGGCAGGAGCGGGCATCCGCGTGAACGCGATCTGCCCGGGCCAGATAATGACAGATCTGGAAAGGTGGCGCTTCGGTCTGGAGGCGGAGGTTTACGGGACCACCATTGCGGAGCGGGAAAAGGAAATGTGCAAGACAATTCCGCTGGGACGTATCGGTACGCCGGGAGAGGTCGCGAATCTTGTGGCATGGCTTGCGTCAGATGAATCATCCTATATGACAGGGCAGGCGATAAATATAACCGGTGGTCAATTGATGGAATTATAAATAAAAGGAGGACTAAGCGTGGAAAAAATAACAGGCGGTCAGTTGGTGGCGCAGTCCCTTATTGCAAGGGGAATCAAATATATCTTCACGTTAAGCGGTGGGCATATAACGCCGATTTACCAGTACCTTGAGGGTTCGTCTGTTACATTGTTCGATACGCGTCACGAACAGGCGGCGGTATTTATGGCGGAGGCGTGGGGGCGGATGACGCGCAGTCCCGGCACGGCGATGGTCACGGCGGGTCCCGGATTTACCAACGCCCTTTCAGGGATAGCAAACGCGCGCCTGGCGAATTCTCCCCTGGTTCTTATCTCCGGTTGCGTCGGACTTGAGTCAGTAGAAAAACTTGACCTCCAGGATATGTGTCAGGTTTCTGTTATCAGCCCGATGGTGAAGAAGGCCTTTGTCTGTCACAATCCGGAGAGGATCCCGGAATTCATTGACCTTGCCTATCGCACGGCGGCAAGCGGCAGACCCGGCCCTGTGTATCTCGAATTTCCAGTCGACGTGTTGAACGCGGAGGCGAACCCGGAAAAGATAAAAACGATACATACGGATATCAATTCGCATCCAGCTGACTCGGATAAAGTGGGAGAATTAATAGAGATGATCAGCAAGGCGCACAGCCCGATCGTGATTGCGGGGAGCGGCGCGTGGTATGCGGATGCCGGGGAAGATCTGGTTCAATTTATAGAAAATACCGGTATTCCGGCATTCACGTCATCACTCGGAAGGGGGACAATCCCCGATACCCACCCCCTCTGTTTTGAATCATCACTGGCAATCAGACCGGGCGCGGCGCTGGTGGCTAATATGACAGCCGATCTGATTATCTTCCTCGGTGCGAGAATGGGATTATTCTACATATTCGGTGATATTTTCAACAAAGAGGCCAAAATCGCCCAGATTGATATAGAACCGGAAGAGATAGGGCGAAACCGTTCTGTAGATCTTGCGGTCATGAGTGATGTCGGGGCTTTCCTGAAAGAATGTAATCGGGTAATCGGTCAGAGTGATATAGGGAATGAATGGAAAAGCAGATTTGGCGGCTGGGTTTCAACCCTGGAGAAGGCGAAAGACGATGGAAGGGCTCAGGCGATACCCGACTGGGAATGCGATACGGTTCCCATACATCCGATGCGCCTTGCAAAAGAGGTAAACGACTTCATGAACAGGGATGACGATATCGTCGTGGCCGACGGAGGTGACACGCAGGTCTGGATGGGTATGACGAGGACGGTCATAAAGGCAGGGCATTATCTTGATTCCGGCCTGTACGGGTGTCTTGCGGTCGGTCTTCCCTATGCCAACGCCGCGAAACTGCTTAATCCCGACAAGAGGGTCTGCCTTATTATAGGTGACGGATCGGTAGGCTTCAATTTCATGGAGTTCGAGGTTGCCGTAAGGAGGAAGCTGCCCATAGTTGTCGTAATCAGCAATGATCTCGGATGGGGGATGATACGGCACAGCCAGGAGTTGAGGATGGGCCATGCCATTAAAGAAGGTACACATATCGGCAGAGTGGATTACCATAGACTGGTCGAAGCGCTTGGCGGGAAAGGTATGTATGTTGAAAGACCTGAAGACATTCGTCCGGCCCTCGAAGAGGCGTTTGCCTCGGGCATGACCACATGCATCAATGTGATGACTGATCCAACGACTATAAGTCCCGGCAGTGTTGCCTTGGCAAGTCTGGGTGCCTATAAGGCGGGGTAAGGAAGGTATGGAATTGCTGCTGAAACATATGTCTAAATAGAGGAGGGGTGTTATGAAAGACAATGATTCTCAGGGTTATCTGATTTCCAAAAAGTATTCCTACTACGTGTTTCTGCTGATCTTTTTGCTCTACATGTTTAATTATATGGACAGGATGGTTGTTGTTTCCATCTTTCCATTCCTGCATGAAGACTGGGGTATGTCGGACACACAATGCGGCCTGCTTGTGTCCGCGGCCTACTGGGCCATTCTGATCTTTTCTCTTCCATTTTCCGTTCTTATCGACAGGTGGAGCAGGAGAAAGGCTATAGGGATCATGGCTGTGTTGTGGAGCGCGGCTACTGCCCTGTGTGGTATTACAAAGAACTTTACACAACTCTTTTTTACAAGAACGGTGATCGGTATAGGTGAAGCGGGTTTCGCACCCGGAGGCACGGCGATAATATCGGCCATCTTCCCCGAGAAAAAGAGGGCGCAGATCATGGGGCTGTGGAATGCGTCCATACCGCTTGGAAGCGCTTTAGGAATAGCCCTCGGAGCAATAATAGCAGATCACGTGGGCGGGAGATATGCCTTCTGGATATTTGCG
>CAZOHQ010000331.1:0-2909 GCA_964579455.1 uncultured Syntrophaceae bacterium
TCACGGTATTGAAAACGGTGTGCTCGTCAAAGGCGAACTGGTCCTGGCTGAGCACCGCGATGCGCTCTCCCCGTCCCTTGGTAATTTCGCCCTTATCAGGTTCAAGCTGACCTGCCAGGATTTTTAGAAAGGTGGATTTTCCCGCGCCGTTCGCCCCGATCAGGCCGTAGCAATTGCCCGGGGTGAACTTAATATTGACGTCCTTGAAGATGACTCTCGTTCCATAGGAGAGAGCAATATTGGATGCTGTTATCATGATTGTGTCCTTATAACAAAAGCCACGGGAAGGCTCCCCGTGGCATTAAGTAATTTCGGTTAGGAAAAATCCCTACAGGTCGGGATTAATCTTCTGGGAGAACAATATTCTCCTCTTCCTCGGCAGGGATTTCCTGTTTCTCCAGCTTGCGCTGCTTCTTGTCCTCTTTTTTCTTTTTCTTTGCCAATTCTTTCTGACGTTTTTGAAATGAATAGTTTGGTCTGCCCATAACTCCGTCCTTAATAATTTTTTGTATCGGGCGCAAAAGAAACAGCGCTAAAAAAAGATCCCTCACAATACGGGGTCTTTGCATTGGCCGATATCAGTTCTTACTGATGAACAATATACACTGTGGCCTGTCCTTTGGGGCTGGCGACAACATCAAAGGCCAGTAAGGTCAGTTTCCGTCATGGTGCGATAAAGGTTAACGAAGACAATCAGAAGGGGAACTTGCTCCCAACAGTGAATTTGCTCCTACTTACTGAAATGTTGGGCTGCATCATACACTATTGTGCAGAATTTGCAATGAAATAAAAAGTGCCCGAATCCGTTACGTAAATTGGGGTTGGATCCGGGTATTCATGAACGCGCCGAAAAATGGGCATTATTGGATGTTACTATCTAAGGTGTTGATATCCATCCAGAGGTGCTTTCATCCAGAGGTCATAGTCGTTCCGGGGTAAGGCTTGCAAGTTGTTCATTTCATATCTGTTCTGATCAAGCTTATACGTGTCATAGAAACCATTCCTGAACTCATATACTTCTCCGGTATCCGGATTATACAGACGTTCTTTATCTAGGATCCCGTCACTTCTCCTCTCGGCGATGATATCATCAGATTTATTCCGGTTATTCCATCCCTGCATAATAATGTCGGAAGTCTCGCTCAGGGTTTTCCCCGCCTTGAGGATTCCCGAATAGGTACTTGCCTGCTGTCTTAGACAATTGTTCACATACGATTGATGCACGGTATAGCTTTGTATTGATTTGGTAAGAATATTTTCAATATTCCGGAAATCTTTTTTGGGTGCGGTTATACCGGTTACCAGGAATCCGTAAGCGATTCCCGCTCCCGGTCCCCCGTTATAGGGTAAGAGAGGCGCAACGGTAACCAGAAACAGGCCCTCTCCCAGATGTTCGCCTTCCGTAAATACCGCTCTTATGAGCGCAGTAGTTGCGCCACCAATCGGGCTCTGCTGCGGAAGTGATGATATGACCTGCAGGTTGTCTAATCGGGGACACTGGGGCATAAAGCTTTGCGCCACTTGCGTTCGGGCAATAAGATGAAACTGTGAAATAAAGTTGTCCGGCGTGAGGGGACTGACGACCGGCATCTCAATCCAGGCGACGGGATAACCGCCCATATTCATATATTGGTAATCGACCTGCTTTTGTTGCATGCTCATGTAGACCGGCCCGATTTCGCCAAAATGAAATATCTGCTTTAAGGGTTGAGACGGATCACGAATCAAAAAGGCAAAACTGGAGCACACTCCGGCAGTTGTCACTTCCCATCCCCGTGGTTTTTCAATCGAGAAAAATCCTCCATTAAACCGTTCCAGTTTCAGTCCGGCTGCCTGGCTTTCCATCCCGGTGACGAGAAAAACCGCGACTAAAACAACGATACCTGCTACTGCTTTCAGCGAATAGAATCTTTTCATACGTGCCTCCTTACTCCGGGATGAGATAGTCGCTGAGGGAAATAAGGACTGCTGTTTCAATGTCCCTGTTTTCCCAAGAGTGCGATTCCGTTTTCTCTAAACACCTTGTTGTAAAAATCGTTTGACAGGTTGAAATCCAGCAGACAGTCAATCTCTTCCTCTCTGGGGTAGATAAGGTTCGGGAAATCAGATCCGTAGACGATTCTGTCTTTATAGGTTTCAAGGAGATCTTTTTTCTGATCGAACATAAACCCGGACTGTGGAATGAATGCCCAGGTCGTATCAAGTCGGATATTGGGAAAGTGATCCAGAAGCCCTATAAACTCTCCGTATTCCAGTCCTCCCATGTGCGCCACATTCGCGGGCAGATCGGGGTATCTCTCGAGAAGCTTTATAAAGTTGTCTATACCGACGAAGCTGTTTCCTATGGGGCCGGTTCCGACGTGAAAAAGAAGCCTTTTCCCTTTCTCAATGATCATTTCATACAGGGGGAAGAGCCTTTCATCGTGCGGAGAGAACATCTGGACAAGAAGTTGGAGTTTGAAGCCGAGGATCTTCGGATGGTCCAGGAGTGATCTCACCATTGCAAGGGAGTCATCATCGTCGGGATGGTATGCCGCGAAACAGAAAAGTTCAGGATACTCTTCCAGTACCTTCAGATTCCATTCGTTGAGGCCCTTAGCGATTTCCTTCTTGTGGGCATAATTTGAATAAACGATGTATTCCACATCTTTTTCATGCAGATACTCTATACATTCTTTATAATACAGTTCATGGAGGATGTTGCTGCCATAGGCTGTTGAGAAGTATTTCCAGATTGCGTTGAACAGTTTGTCGGGAAAGAGATGCACATGAAAATCGATTATCTTTTCGGGAAGCCCTCGCACCGCGCCCTCCTGTTATCGCAGTCATCAAAACTCCGCAGGAGATGTACCACAAAGATACGGCGAATTCAAAATTAAATTCCCCAGTATATGAGATGTCAGCCACGC
>CAZOHQ010000332.1:0-2908 GCA_964579455.1 uncultured Syntrophaceae bacterium
AGGCGGTTTTTGACGTGATACATATCCTGCGCCGTAGAAATTTCTATCTGATGCTGCTTATAGATGCGGCCCTTGTAGCGGCGGCCTATACACTTGCATTTCTGCTGCGATTTGACGGGCATATTCCGTTGGATCATTATGTGAAGCTGAAAGGCACGTTGCTCTTCATCGTACCCTTCAAGCTTGTCTGTTTCTTTGTGCTCGGGCTATACAATGGGATGTGGAGGTACACGAGCTTTATCGATCTGAGAAATGTCTTCAGGGCCTCAACCGTTTCTTCGGTGGTCATAGTTCTGAGCATTCTGTATCTGTATCACTTTCAAGGCTATTCCCGCTCCGTGTATATCATCGACTGGCTGTTCACCTTCCTCCTCATCGGGGGGGTGCGCATCACCATACGATTTACGCTTGCCAACCGTTTCCCTTTTTTCTGGACATTCAAACGTCATGTCAATCCTTCGGTCAAAAAAGCGCTTATCATAGGGGCGGGAGACGCGGGGGAAAAGATATTGAAGGAAATGCAGGAAAATCACGAGATCAACTTTGAGCCGATACTGTTTCTTGACGATAATTTGAGCAAACAGGGACAGGCCATCCACGGCATCCCGGTGCTTGGAACAGTGGATCAGATCGGGAAATTTCAGGCAAAGTTTGATGAAATACTGATCGCTGTTCCCTCCGCACGGGGAGAGCAGATGAGGCGTATCGTCGATCTGTGTGAAAAGACCGGGAAAAGATTTCGTACGGTACCGGGAATGATGGAGATTATAGAGGGAAAGGTTTCGGTGAAGGCAATCCGGGATGTGACCCTGGAAGATCTGTTGGGCAGGGAGGAGGTTCGGCTTGATGAAGATGAAATTAAGCGGTATCTGAACAACAGGCGAATTCTGGTAACGGGGGCCGGGGGGTCCATAGGGTCGGAGTTGGTACGGCAGATATGCCGTTTCCGTCCGCAGGCCCTGGCTGTCCTGGATTTTAACGAGTGCAATCTCTCCCGCCTTGAGATGGAATGCGCACAGAGATTCGGTTCCATTGAGGTGTCTGGATTCCTGATGGACATACGTGACCGCTCGGCGGTTTCACAGGTGTTCCGGGAGTTTTCTCCCGATGTGGTATTTCATGCTGCCGCTTATAAGCATGTGCCGATGCAGGAACGCAGCCCGTGGGAGGCGGTGTGCAACAATGTCCAGGGCACCAGAAATCTGGTTGAAGAGGCGTCGAAGAGTCAGGTGGACAGATTTGTCCTTGTCTCAACGGACAAGGCTGTCCGACCGTCCAGTACCATGGGCGCCACGAAGCGAGTGGGGGAGATGCTTGTGGAATCCATGAACGGAAGCACAAAGACACGATTTATGGCCGTGCGCTTCGGGAACGTCATAGGAAGTTCCGGATCGGCCATCCCGATATTCCAGGAACAGATATCGCGGGGTTACCCAGTTACCGTTACCCATCCGGAGATAACCCGTTATTTCATGAGCGTCAAGGAAGCGGCGCAACTGATTCTTCAGGCCGGGGCCATGGGCGAAGGGAGTGAGATATTTATTCTGGATATGGGGAAACCGATGCGTATTGTGGATCTCGCAAAACATCTGATCCGCCACAACGGGAGGGAACCTGAAAAGGATGTCCCTATTCAGTTCACAGGTCTTCGCCCTGGAGAGAAGCTTTATGAAGAGCTGATAACGGAAGGGGAGGGGATTGTGGTGACGAACCACGAGAAGGTCCTTGTCCTCAGAGGGAACTCGTTTGACAGAGACGCGCTCAATGCCGATATCGATGAACTTCTTTCTATTGCTGTCACCCGTGACGCAACCGCCATAAAGAAAAAACTCCGGGAGATTGTTCCGGAGTACACGCCGCAGTACCAGGTATAAGGGTCACATCTTACATATAAAATATTCGCACAGGTCTTTTGAAAAGACGATTCGGAGTGTTGGTAATATGGCTGAAAAAGCACCACAACCCACGCTGTTCCTCATAGATGGAACAAATTATATCTACCGTGCGTTTTACGCGATCCGCGGGCTTTCCAATTCCAGGGGATTTCCCACCAACGCGATCTATGGCTTTACCAACATGCTTATGAAGCTGTGCCGTGACTGGGAACCAGATTACATTGCCGTGGTGTTCGACGCAAAAGGTCCCACATTCAGGCATGAGGCTTATGATCAGTACAAAGCGAACCGCAAGGCGATGCCCGACGACCTCCGCCCCCAGATCCCGCATATCAAGGATATTGTCCGCGGGTTTTCCATGAAAGTCATCGAAGAGCAGGGGGTGGAGGCGGATGATATTATCGGCACCCTGTCGAAGAAATATGAGCAGACGGGGATAAAGGTGGTCATCGCCTCCGGTGATAAGGACCTGATGCAACTCGTCTCGGGCAATGTCCTGATGGTGGACACTATGAAGGACATATCCTACGATGTGGAAGGAGTCAGGAACCGTTTCGGCGTCGGGCCCGACAGGGTGATCGATATACTGGGTCTTGCCGGAGACACATCGGATAATATTCCCGGTATCCCCGGCGTGGGTGAAAAAACCGCGCTCAAACTGGTGAATCAATTCGGTTCCCTCGAAGGTGTCCTGGAAAATGCCGAAATGATCAAGGCCAAGGGGTTGCGTGAAAAGGTGAAGGAGTTTGCCGATCAGGCCCGCATGAGCAGGGATCTGGCTACTATCAGGACGGATGTCCCGGTAGATTTCGATCTGGAGGATTTCAGTCTCGGCCAACCCGATGCGGAAGCGTTGAAGGAGATCTTCCGCCAGTTCGAGTTTCCCGGTCTTATCTCGAAACTGGGGATAGAAGATGAGGTCGAGGAAACGGATTACCGCCTGATCGTCGATAAAATGGAATTCGATACGCTGCTGGACACGCTTCGACAGTCCGGTGCATGTTCCTTCGATC
>CAZOHQ010000333.1:0-1543 GCA_964579455.1 uncultured Syntrophaceae bacterium
TCGAAATATGTCAAGCTCCGCGAGTTGCAGGACAACAGACCATGAAAATTGCGCTTGTCAGGGAGAAATATACCGATTTCGGTGGTGCGGAGCGGTATCTTGCTAATCTTGCCGAACATATGCTGATGTCGGGACATGAGGTGCATATTTTCGCACATGAATGGAATTCCCGTGGCATAAAACACTCGGAAGCTTCACGGTTTCATGTACACAAGGTGCCGGTTATCACGGGCCTTTCCGTTCTGAGGGTGATCAGCTTTGCCGTCAATGTACGCCGTCTGCTGAAACGGGAACGGTTTGATATCATACACAGTTTTGAGCGCACGCTCTATCAGGATGTCTACCGTGCCGGCGACGGGTGTCACAGAGAGTGGCTTGTTCAGAGAAAACAAATTGATCCCTGGTACAAAAACATTTCAATTCGACTCAATCCCCTGCATATCGCGTTGCTCGCTATAGAAAGACGGATATTCAAGGATGGCAACTACCGGGCGATCATTGCCAATTCCGAACGGGGAAAACGAGAGATCATGCATCACTACGGCGTTCCATCAGAAAGAATAACGGTTATATACAATGCCGTTGACCCGGAGCGCTATAGATTGAAAGATCCCGCGAAAGACAGGACAGATATAAGGAAATTCCTTGCCATTCCATCGACCGACAGAGTCCTTCTGTTCGTGGGGTCGGGCTTTCGGAGAAAGGGGCTTTGCGCGACTATGAAAGCCCTGTCTCAACTGGATTCCACCATTCGACTGATTGTTGTCGGGAAAGACCGTATGCGAGCATATAAAAAGTTGGCTGTATCATTGAGAATAGAGGGCAGGGTGCATTTTACCGGGCCGGTGGTTGATACCGAACGGTATTACAATGCAAGCGACCTGTTTATCTTTCCGACGATCTATGAACCTTTCAGCAATGTCTGTCTTGAAGCCATGGCGGCGGGTCTGCCGGTCGTTACGTCCAGGATAAATGGCGCATCGGAGGCAATAACAGCGGGTGAAAACGGATTTATCGTGGAGAATCCTGTCGATGCCCATGAAATAGCGGGAAAGATTCACGAAGGATTGGGGCTGAGCCGTGCATCGCTTCGGAAATTCAACTCCGAGCTGCTTAAAACATTCTCATGGAAACGGCATATGGAACAGTTGACACCGGTCTATGATGATCTTATGGGGAAACACAGACGATATGCATGACACGATAGATACTATTCTCGTCATCAAGCTGCGCCATATTGGCGACGTGATACTGACCATACCGGTATTTGATGCCCTGCGGTACAATTATCCGGAGGCGTTTATCGCGGCTCTTGTCAATGAGGAAGCCGGCCCGATCCTTGAGTATCATCCATCTGTCAACAGGGTGTTCACACTGCAGCGATCATCACACCCGGTACAAAACTTTAGACGGCAGCTTGAACTGATAAATGAGCTGAGGAAACAGCACTTTGATCTTGTCCTGGAACTGAGCAAAAGTGACAGGGGGGCCTTCTACAGCTTTGTGACGGGTGCGGGGAAGCGGTTGGGATTCAGATCGAGAA
>CAZOHQ010000333.1:1643-2905 GCA_964579455.1 uncultured Syntrophaceae bacterium
TCCCGGGACAGGCATAAATCATGGCATGTTGATGGCTACGCGAAAATATGTGATTATATGAGTGAGCGGTGGGGAGTAAGGACTGTCCTCATCGGCGGCAGTGACGAGATGGAGCGGTCGTTGGTTGACCGGGTAGCCGTGGCTGCACAAAGCTCTCCCGTCAATCTCGGAGGGCGATTGTCTCTGAAGCATCTGGCCGCCGTGTCTTCTCGATCACTGCTGTTTGTGGGAATCGATTCCGGCCCGATGCATGTCGCTTCAGCGGTCGGGACACCTGTCGTGGCGATATTCGGACCATCGCGGCGGTTTCGATGGGGGCCGTGGGGTGAGGGCCACGAAGTGATACAGAAAGATTGGCCCTGTGTGCCGTGTGGCAAGAAGGGGTGTGATGGAACCGGCAGGAGCAGGTGCCTGGATGAGCTTTCCGTTGACGAGGTGACAGCGGTCTTGGAACCAAGGATGAAATCTATCCTGTCCGGAAGAGTCGTAACATCAGGTGAAGAGAGTGTATGACAGATATCGGCACGCATAAGGGACCCGAAGGGCTGGAACGGCTGTTTCAGGAGATACAAACTATCCTCGCGCACAAGAAGAGAGTCGTGGTGGCGATAGCCGGTCTTCCCGGAGCGGGGAAGACCAGTCTGGTGAAGCGCTTTGTAAGGCTGGGTTTCGGCAACATCCGCCGGAAAGATATACAGGTCATCGATGACAATACGATCTATTCAACCAGATTCTGGCGATTAAAATGGGAAAAGATTCGGCTTGAGAAAAAATCATCCCGGAGCTTCCTGGATTCTACCGATGCAAAGGTTACCTTTTTTTCGAACTGGATACCGAGCCGTTTCCTCGATTTTGCGGATATATATGTTATCTTGAAACTCGACGAGGACGAACGTGTGAACAGACTGAAAAGAAGAGAAAGAAAGGCCCCCGATAAATTTCTTGTGCAAAAGGCCAAAGAGGTGATCCCTCTGGAAGAACCATTCGAATGCCCTCGTGTCATGACCCTCGTAAATCATTCAGGTGGCATATATCGATGGCATTGTATATGGGCGATCAGGAGATTGTATTCATGCCTGAAGCCGGATAACAGGAAGACAACCCACGTATTATGAACAATAATAACACACAATCCGGGAAAGTCCTGTTCTGCGGTCCTCTAGACGAGCCGCTGAATTCCGGCAGATACATGATTGCGGGAATAGAACAACTCGGATATAAGGTTATCGGATACGATTACAGGACAAACAGCAATTATGAAA
>CAZOHQ010000334.1:0-2891 GCA_964579455.1 uncultured Syntrophaceae bacterium
TCCTGCACCCTTATATGAGGGTGCATTGAGCATGTCCATGTTGTTTCCTGTGCTGCTTCTGTGGGTTGTCCCGGATCATGATCATGACCGTGCCCGTCACGGAGACAAAAAACAACAAGACGCACTCCAGTTTAAACAGGGAAGATGGGGATGCGTCATGTCTCTCTTTGCACTTACAGCCAAGGGACGTACCGCCGTATTTGACAGGGAAACCTTCGGATGTTGGGGCGGGGGCGTGGGCTTAGGATTTGGGAATCAGTATGTGAACGTCCCTGGCGGCATAGAGGAATTCTACCGGTTTTTATCAACGGGAAATGATATAAGCGGGATACGCAGAATGGCAGCCGAAAAGTTCTGCGCTTTTATTGGAAATGGTCTCTTAAACGAAGCCCTGCATGGTGAACGGTATATAAAATCCCCCGAACTGGTAAAAAAGTTCGTCGAGTCTTTGCCGATCGCGGATATCCCGACACAACATGTTGTCTTTAAACCCTTGAAAGATGTTGACCTAAACAAAGAAGAACCTGTTATCATAGTCTTTTTAGCCAACCCAGACCAGCTTTCCGCAATGGTAATTCTGGCAAATTATGGAAGCGGAAGTTTTGAGAACGTTATCATTCCCTATGCGGCAGGATGTCAGACCATCGGTATCTTTCCATACAGGGAAGCAAAACATGAAAACCCGCGAGCAGTAATCGGACTTACCGATATATCTGCAAGAAAAATTGTAAGAAGTCAACTGGGCAGGGATATGTTTACCTTTGCCGTCCCACTGAAGATGTTTAAGGAGATGGAAGCTCATGTAGAGGGCAGCTTCCTTCAAAGAGAAAACTGGAATGCTTTGAAGGAATGATTTCGGGTAGGGTAGAGACCTCTACAGTATCTTTCGATGAGGAGATGCACACACGGAGAAGGAATGTGCGATGAGACACAAAAGACTATCGGAAAATTGAGAAAGGGGTGCACAATGCAAAAAAGAAGCTGTCTCACTATATTGTCAGGAATAATGTTGGTCTTTTTTTTACATACAACTTCCTTCGGCCTTTCAGATGCTTTTAAGGATAACATCTACAATCCGGGGAAACTCAAGGCTACCGACAGTGTTTTAAAGGTGATGGTGGGGGATCATGCACCTGGCTTCACGCTTCCCGCGGTTTTCGGGGGAGAGATCTCCCTTGACCGGTACCGTGGGAAAAAGAATGTTGTCTTATCCTTCGTCCCTGCCGCATGGACACCCGTCTGTTCGGACCAGTGGCCCGGCTATAATATTGTACAAGGCATATTTGACAACAATGATGCCATTCTTCTCGGAATTACCGTGGATAATATCCCAACCCTGTTTTCGTGGACGAATCAGATGGGGGAATTATGGTTTCCCGTTCTTTCCGACTTCTGGCCTCACGGCAGTGTTGCCGATCGGTATGGTGTGTTACGTACCGATGGAACCACGGAAAGGGCAATTTTCATCATTGATAAAAATGGAATCGTTCGCTATATTGATGTGCACGATATAAACCAGAGACCTCGACTGGAGTTGATCGTCAAAGAGATGGAAAAACTCAAATAATCAGGCACGATCCCTATTAAAGGGGAATACCGATATGGCATCGCTGTGTTTAGAAGAAATACTTGAGAATCTGTACCAAACGTACAACAGGCGCGAGTTTATACATCCCGATCCCCTGGAGTTTCTCTATGATTACGGAGATCTTCATGATCGGGAGATTGCCGGTATCGTTGCTTCTTCTCTTGCCTATGGCAGGGTTTCTCAGATAATCAAAAGTGTTTCGTGTGTCCTTGAAAGGATGACTCCGTCCCCTTTTCGGTTTATTGAAGATGCCACTATGGAATCGCTCTTGGATATATTTTCCGGATTTAAGCACAGGTTTACGACCGGAGACGAACTGGCGGCAATGCTGTTTGGAGTGAAAACTGTCGTAAAGAAACATGGCTCACTCCATACCTGTTTTAAGGCCGGACTTTTGAATGATGCCGAATCAATTGTATCGGCAATTACCAGATTTGTGGAAGAGTTGAGTGTCGGTTTTCACCACAGGAACAACAGCCTGCTACCGTCACCCGCAAAGGGGAGCGCCTGTAAAAGACTCAATCTCTTTTTTCGATGGATGATACGCCAAGACGATGTCGATCCCGGAGGGTGGGAGGATATATCACCTTTACATCTCGTCGTTCCGCTTGATACGCATCTACACAGGATCTGCCTTTCACTGGGATTTACGAACCGAAGACAGGCAGATATGAAAACCGCCATGGAGATAACCGATGCGTTTCGAACGATGGTCCCACACGATCCGGTACGATATGATTTTGCACTGACACGACTGGGAATAAGGAAAGATACGGATATGAAGTCTTTCCTGGACGAATGTGGCAGAATAATGACAATCGAAGCTCCCCGCAACACCTTGCGAAGAATCTCCGAATGTTGAGGAAAATGTTTATTTTTATTCATTCGCTAACCCCGCCGCAAGCTGCGGGGAATGCGCTCACTCTTCAATTCAATAAATGGAAGGACTGCATATGAAGTTTGATAAATGGAAAATTTTCTGGGGCACGGGATTAATCCTCTTGTCGGCATTTTTTTATTTCGCCCACTATCTGATTTTTAGAGATCCCCACCATATTCTCATTTTTATGGTTGGAGATATTGCCTTTGTGTTTATCGAAGTACTGCTCGTTACCATTATTATCCATGAATTGCTTAGTTACAGAGATAAAAAGGAAAGGCTCTACAAACTGAACATGATTATAGGTGTTTTCTTCAGTGAAATCGGGACAGAACTTCTTAAACTTTTCTCAGAATTTGACCACAATTCCGAGAAGATGAAGGAAACCTTATCTTCATGTATGGATAGCTATGATGAACGATT
>CAZOHQ010000335.1:0-2888 GCA_964579455.1 uncultured Syntrophaceae bacterium
ACGGCAAGCTTTTGGCAATGCTGCCCGAAGACCTCTTGTATTGCCTCCGTTTCATAGGTGTCGTTTAGGGTGGTTGCTGTGCCGTGTGCGTTTATATAGTCGATATCTGCGGGCGCCATACCCGCATCCTGCAAGGCAAGCCGCATGCACCTGACGGCTCCTTCATGTCCTGGAGGGGGAGCCGCCATGTGAAAGGCATCACTGGTTACTCCGGTCCCCGCTATTTCGGCATATATCCGGGCACCCCGATCGAGGGCATGGGACATCTCTTCCAGGATTATGATACCGCACCCCTCGCTTACGATGAAGCCGTCTCTGTCCCGTTCGAATGGTCTGCTCGCCTTTTCCGGTTCATCGTTTCTGACCGATAGCGCCCTCATGGCGTTGAACCCCGCTATCGCTAGAGGGGTGACAGCCGCCTCCGTACCTCCCGTTATCATAACGTCCGCGTAACCACAGGCTATGGCCCTGAAGGCGTCACTAATGGCATTGTTGCCCGCGGAGCACGCGGTCACGACACAACTTATGGGCCCCTTGGCACCAAACCGTATGGACACATGTCCCGAAGCCAGGTTTGCCAATACCGCCGGAACCGCAAAAGGAGATATCTTTCTCGGTCCCAGGTTGAGTAAGGTCTCCTTTTCCCTCTCCATGGTGGACAGACCCCCTATTGCGGAACCCAATATAACCCCTGCCCGCTCCCCGTTTCTGTTATCAATCACCAGACCGGAGTCGTGCACCGCCATTTCTGAGGCCGCCAGCGCATAGATGATAAAATCGTCCAGCCTGCGTTGTTCCTTGACGTTTATAAAAGCCAGGGGATCAAAATCTTTTAATTCACCCGCTATCCTTGTTTTGAATCCGGTTGTGTCGAACCTGGTGATCTCCGCGACACCGGACCTTCCGGCGCATATCCCCTCCCAGGTATCGTTCAGGCAATTGCCTAAGGGGCTCACAATACCGAGCCCGGTTATCACAACCCTTCTTTTTAAGATCATGCCTATGACAATCTTCCTTTTATATATGTAATAATATCCTGGACTGTGCGTATTTTCGCCAGATCGTCATCCGATATATCCATGCCGAAATTATCCTCCAGAGCCATGATCAGTTCCACGATGTCAAGAGAATCGGCCCCGAGATCATCGATAAATGCGGCAGCAGGCACACATTCCTCTTCTGTTATGTTTAACTGTTCAATAATAACTTCTTTTACTTTTTCATCGACATTAACAGCCATTTAGATTCCTCCTCATTGTGTTTCAATTTGTATAGTATATGTATCTCATGGCAGTCCCGACGAGCCTGGATTACATATAAAGTCCACCATTAACGTGTATCACCTGTCCGGTGATGTAATCTGCTTTCCCGGATACCAGAAATGCCACAACACCGGCCACATCATCAGGCGTTCCCGTTCTTCCCAGTGGTATCTGATCCGTTACTTTTTCTCTGCCTGCATCATCGATTGAAACCGTCATATCGGTTTCAATGAATCCCGGCGCGACGGCATTGACGCATATATTTCGTGGGCCTAATTCTCTGGCCAGGGATTTTGTCAATCCGATGATTCCCGCTTTGGATGCGGAGTAACACACCTGTCCGACATTCCCGGATACCGCGACTACCGAGGTCATATTTACGATGCGCCCCCATCTCTGTTTCATCATGTACCTGGCTGCGGTTCGGCAGCAGTTGAAAACCCCTTTAAGATTGATGTCTATGACGCTGTCCCATGTTTCAGGCTTCGTTCTTACAAAGATATTGTTCAGGGTTATGCCGGCGTTATTTATCAGGATGTCGATTTTCCCTTTTTCTTCCGTTATGCCCCGTATGGCATCCTGGACAGCATCGAAATCCGCTACGTCAAAACTCAGCAGACGACCTCTCCCCCCCCGGTCCTCAACAATCTTCAGTGTTTCACTGGCCGCATCTTCATTGCGAACATAGTTTATGAAGGTCAAAGCCCCCGCGCGGGCAAGCTCCACCGCGATAGCCCTCCCTATGCCCCTCGAGCCTCCCGTTACCAGCGCTATTTTCCCATCCAGAGATTTTCCGCTTGGCGTTTCCATATATACCTTAGATTTTTTCCGGAATGATTTCTATACCTGTCCCAAGGCTATTTTTATCCCAAGGCGGCAAAACCAGCCGCACACGAAACGCTTCGGAAACCGGCCACGAAAGAAAATTATACATGAGCCTATGCCGCTTCGTCACCGTTCAGGAAATCGATTGTTGCTTCCAGAGAGGCCACATTCTCTATGTTAAGGGTTTTAATACGCTTGTCTATCCTCTTTATGAGACTTGACAAAGTCCTCTTCGGCCCTATTTCGACCACAGTCTGTATCCCCATTTTGTACATTCGTTCTACCGTTTCCTGCCATCTTACGGGGGAATTCAACTGCTTTGCCAGGAGTTTTCTGGTAGTGTCCTTTGAATGCAGAGCCTCCGGATCAAAGTTTGGTATTACCTTTACTCTACAGTCCCTTATTAATACATTGTCAAGATCTTGTTCCAGCTTTTCAGCGGCTTCGTCCAAGAGGCTGCAGTGACAGGGAACACTTATGGGGAGCTTTATACCCATACGGGCCCCTTTCCTTTTTGCCAGAGCTACGGCCATTTCGACCGCTACGGTGTTACCGGAGATAACAAACTGACCAGGGCTGTTGATATTCGCCAACGCGACCACTCCATGGTCTTTGGCAGTACTGAGGCAAATCTCTTCAACAAATCCCCTGTCAAGGCCAATAATGGCCGCCATGCAGCCTTCGCCCGGAGGCACCGCTTCCTGCTGGTATTGTCCCCTTGCATATACGAGTTTGACGGCATCGGAAAAATCGATGGCTCCTGAGGCACAGAGTGCGGCATATTCTCCCAGGCTGTGTCCC
>CAZOHQ010000336.1:0-2864 GCA_964579455.1 uncultured Syntrophaceae bacterium
TATGCGTCGGCGTATATTTTTACTGCCCCTGCATCGCCTTCACCCTTGAGTTGCTCGGATTCCTTGTAGGCCTTTGCCAGTATGATTGTACTCTCCATATCCGCCTTTGCCGTAATTTTCTTGGACTCCTCCTCACCCTCCGAACGGTACTGCTTAGCTTGCCGCTCCCTTTCAGCCTTCATCCGTCCGAACACATGTTTCTCGTTCTGCTCCGGCAGATCCGCCCGTTTAATCCTCACATCCACGACGTGAATACCGTAATCCTTGGCACGCTCGGCAGCCTTTTTTGTCACCTTCGTCATAATGAAATCACGGGTCGACGACACGATATCCGACAGATCATGCTGTCCCAGCTCAACCCGAAGCTGCGCGTACACAATATCGTCAAGTCGCGATTGAGCTCCGTTCTCATTTTTCACGGTGGTATAGAATCTCAGCGGATCGGCAATAGACCATTTCGTATAGTTGTCCACGACGAGATTCTTCTTGTCCTTTGTCAGGATCTCGGTAGGCGTCGCGTCGTACACCAGTATTCGTCGCTCAAACTGGACCACCTGTTGGATAAAGGGCACCTTAAAGTGAAGGCCGGGGCCGTATATGCCCTCCAGCGGTTTTCCCAACTGTATGACAATCGCCTGCTGCGTCTGATCCACCGTAAAGAGTGAAAGAGACACAACAAAAATAACGACTAGAACCGCTATTATACCTATCTTTCCTTTTGTTTTCATTATCAGCCTCCGAAACCTGCTACTTCGTGTTTATATTCTTCTCACCGAGTGACAGATGGGGGAGCATATTCTTTCCGACACTCTCCGCAACTAACACCTTGTCAATTTCAGGAAGAATCTCCTCCATCATCTCGATATACAGCCTTTTCTTTGTCACTTCCTTGGCTGTCTTATACTGCGCAAGCACCTGCAGGAACCTGCTCGCATCTCCTTCGGCAGCGATGATCTTGGATTCCTTATAGGCTATGGCGTCATTAACAATCTGAGAAGACTTGCCTTTTGCCTTAGGGAGTATTTCATTACTATATCCATACGCGTCATTTACCATCTTTGCCTTGTCTTCCTTCGCGCTGGCGACATCCTTGAAAGCGGCCATAACCTCATCGGGGGGATGAACATCTTGAAGTTGAACGGCCACGATATGGATTCCCGCTTTGTACTCATCCAATATCTGCTGGAGGATCGTCTTCGTATCCTGCTGGACCTTGAACTTGCCGGTCGTCAGGATGTCATCGATCTCACTTTCTCCCGCCGTTTCACGCATTGCGGCCTCCGCGGCATCCTTGACCGTCTTGTCCTGATCCTTCAGATTAAAGAGGAAGGCCGCCGCGTCCTTTATCTTGTACTGGACGATAAAGGACAGGTTCACGATGTTTTCGGCCTTGGTAAGCATCAGACTTTCATCCGTGACCGTCCTGATCTTGCCGAGTTGCCTGTCTCCTATGGTCCTAAACCCTATCTCTATCCTCTGAACCTGCGTCACCCTCGGCTTCAGAACCATCTCTATCGGCGCCGGGGCATGGTAGTGAGGACCCGGATTAGTTGTGCGCACCGCCTTGCCGAATCTCTTGACCACACCGACTTCATCAGGAGCGACAAAATAGACCCCGGACGCAAGCCAGAGAATCAGCAAGACCGCCACTATCACGGGAATCAACCCGAATTTCCCGCCAAAAGGAATCTTGAAGGGGATTGCTTTTTTGATCTTCTCAACCGCTTCTTTCAAATCAGGCGGCCGTTGACCACCCCACGGATTTCCATCATTATCCTGCCAGGCCATATATTCACCTCCCGGTAATTGTTCTGTAATTTTGAATGAACCTAACACGGCCTGAAACAGGTGTCAACAGATATCGAAGAACGGTTATTGTCTGAATAGGGCATATATGATAATAATCAACCCATAAAACTTTACAGGAGAGGCTATATGAATCCGCAAGTATTCAGGGAATATGATGTGAGGGGAATCGTCGGGGAGGACCTGGATCATGACTTCGTCTATAACCTTGGAAGGGCCATAGGCACCTATGGAAAAGAGCGGGACGTGAAGGTCATGACCGTTGGAAGAGATTGTCGGCTGTCCTCCGAAGAATATCTCAAGACAGTCACTGAAGGGCTTCTTTCGACAGGCATTGATGTGATCGATATCGGTCTGTGCGCCACGCCCATCCTCTATTATTCCATCAGACAACTGAATGCTGGCGGTGGAATCATGGTGACCGGAAGCCATAACCCTCCAGAATTCAACGGTTTCAAGATATGCATCGGCCCCGACACCATTTACGGGAAGAGCATACAGGAGCTACGATCCATTATGGAGGATGGCCGGTATGCGTCGGGAAAGGGAACAGTCAAGCAAAAGAATATTACCGCGGATTACCAGGATTATATATTCAATAATGTAACGATAAAGAAGGAATCAAAGGTAATTGTAGATGCGGGCAATGGCGTGGGTGGATTTTTCGCCCTTCCCCTGTTTGAAAGGTTTGGATGCCATGCGACCCCGCTTTATTGCGATATGGACGGTCATTTCCCCAACCACTTCCCCGATCCGACCGTTGAAGAAAACCTCACGGGGCTTATAGAGCTTGTAAAGGAGAAAAAAGCGGATGTGGGAATTGCCTACGACGGCGACGCGGATCGGATCGGCGTCATAACGGACGAGGGAAAGATCGTACGGGGAGATGAACTCCTGCTCCTCTTCTCACGATATATACTGAAAGAGAACCCCGGCGCCACAATCATAGGAGAGGTCAAGTGTTCTCAGACCCTCTACGACGACATAGCACAAAAGGGTGGCCGAGGGATCATGTGGAAGGCGGGACATTCGCTGATCAAGGGCAAAATGAAGGAAGA
>CAZOHQ010000337.1:0-2847 GCA_964579455.1 uncultured Syntrophaceae bacterium
GTATCTTCCGGTGTGAGATCTCCACGCTCAAATGCCTCCATCGCCCAAGCGATGGTAGCGCCTGCGGAGATGGTGTCGATTCCCAGATTGTTGCAGATACGGCCGGCCTTGCACGTGGCGGCAAGATCAATAGAGCCTATCAGGGTACCGAAGGATACAATGGTTTCATACTCCGGTCCCGGTCCTTCCGGTATGGCCCATGGCCCTTCCTTTACCTCCACGATCCGTTTGCACGCTACCGAGCAGAAGGCGCATGAACCCCGTTTCGTCAGGTATGTCTCCGTAAGGGTGCTTCCCGTCAAATCCTCAGACGCTTCTTCCCAGAAATTGGAGGTCCAGTTTCTGATGGGGACATCTCCGGCATACATACCCCCTATCAGATTGGCTGCCGTTCCGTTCTCATGCAGGACTTCGGAAGCCAAGGCTTCTTTTATCTTCGGGTTGAGTTCCTTCCTCAGTTCCTCGACCCTTTCTGGATCGGCAAATTCCATCTTCTTGGTGCCTGCCTTTACAACGATTGCCTTGAGGTTTTTAGAACCCATAACGGCGCCGAACCCCGCGCGTCCGGTAGCATGATGGTCTTCGTTCAGAATAACGGAGTATTTTACCAGGTTCTCCCCTGCGGGGCCTATGATCAGTGTCCGATATGCCTTGCCGTATTTCTCCTTCAATGCCGTGTTTACCTCGGCCGTTTTTCGGCCCCAGTACTCTCCGGCATCGAGAATTTCTATCTTGTCATCCTCGATGAGAAGCATCGAAGGCCCTTCGGCCTTCCCGGTTATAACAATCCCGTCGTAACCGGCGTATCTGAGCTCCGGCGCCAGGTAGCCGCCGCAGGAGGAATCACCCCAGCCTCCGGTCAGCGGAGAGCGACCGGCCGTGCTGTGTCTGCTGACTCCGGACAGCTTCAATCCTGCGAACGGTCCGTTCATAAAGATTAACATCGCTTCAGGTGAAAGGGGATCGGCATCAAAATTCCCCCGCTCCCAGAAGAGCTTTGCAGCCAGACCGCTCCCTCCGATATATTTCCGGTAATATTCCTCCGGAAGCTCATCAACCTTAACCGTGCCGGCGTTAAGATCGACGTTAATTATCTTTCCCGTATTTCCCTTCATATAATGTACCTCTCATGTACCTCATATGGATACCTGCTTTATAAAATTATACTCTCTTTATCCATCTCTTTCAGGACGCCAACATACACTTCGGCCACCTTTTTCAATTTAGGGGCAAGCTTCAGAAGCCCCGTGGCCGAGCCTTTCACCTTTATCTTCTTGCGTGTGATAGCCATAACGGGGTTGAGTTTATTGGACCAGGAACGGTGGGCGTCATCGGCAGAAAGACTCATGATCAAAGCCGGTTCCTCATCCGGCTTGCCTTGACCGGCCTTAATTTCTCCTCCCCGACAGTCCACCCAGAAGGAGCAGTTGGGCCCATCCTGCGTATAATCGAACCATATAAGCTGATTGACTTTCTTCAAACCCTTGTCGATATCTTCAATTTTGGTACATTCCTCGAACATTTTCAAAAACATTGTGATTGGTTCATTTTCATCTTTCCAGAATTCCATGGTACCCTCCTTTTTGAAAAGTTTTTTAAAATGCCTGCAAGTAAAGATTTAAGATGTCTTCCTCCTCGAGATAGCGGGGATTGTAACTGATCTGCGAGTCAGCGGCGGCCAGTTCCACCAGCGGCATGAGTTTTTCCCTGTCTTCGGGGATGTTTAAGTCCTTCAGTGTGTCCGTCAGGCCTATATCCGCCTTAAGATCCCTCACGGCCTGGGCAGCTTCCCGGCCTGCCTCCACTGGATCTTTTCCGTTGACATCGATACCCATGGCATCGGCAATCATAAGAAACCGGAGAGGTGCCTCCTCCACATTGAAATCCATGACAATGTCAAGCATGATGCCGTTTGCGAGGCCATGGGGAATCCCGTATTTTCCTCCCAGGCCGTGGGCTGTGGCGTGTACCCCCCCCGTCATGGTATTGCCGAAACAGAGCCCCGCCAGCGAGCTTGCTATAAGCATATGTCCCCTGGCTTCTATGTTTTCGGGATCCTTGACGGCTATGGGGAGATACTTGAAGATCAGTCTGATGGCGTGAAGACCCATGGCATCCGCTATCGGTTCCGCCCCAAGGGATGTGACCCCCTCGACGGCATGGGTAAGCGCGTCCATCCCCGTAAAAGCAGTAATCTTGGGCGGAAGAGCCACGGTGAGTTCCGGATCCAGCATCGCTATGTCCGCATTATAGGGATGAGAAATAGCAAGTTTTGTTTCGTTTTTCACATCCAGGGCCACTATGGCATTGGTCACTTCGCTGCCGGTTCCCGCGGTTGTCGGAAACACGATATGCGGCGGAAGAGGTTTGGCGCCTTCCCAGAGGGCTGCCAGGTCAGCAAGGGGCTGGAAGTCGTCAACCTTCCTGCCGATCATGATATTGACCGCCTTGGCGGTATCCATGACACTCCCCCCCCCAGCGGCGATCATGCAGTCGGCACCGCACGTACGGTAGAATTCGCCCCCCCTGTTAATGATATCGATCCTCGCGTCCTGAACGATGTCATCGAATATACCGACCAGTTCAAGATCAGAAGCTCTTACCGCCTCGGCTACCATCTCGGAGACCCCGGCATGTACGAGACCCTTGTCGGTATATATTACCGCCTTCGTTCCGCCCAGTTCCCCCATCTCGTACCCCACCTCGGATCTGACTCCGGGGGCGTACATGATCCTCGGCCTGTTGAACCAGGAAAAGAAAGGATCAAACTCAATATCCGGATACTTCATACGTACTCTCCTCCTTATTTTGTTGCGAAAACTTTGGGTAAAGGGTTTTTCAATGCTC
>CAZOHQ010000338.1:0-2839 GCA_964579455.1 uncultured Syntrophaceae bacterium
CCCGGGCATGATGACCGCGTTACATCCCGTGAATCCCGTGTGGCCGAAGGTTCCCTCCGGCGGACTTTCAGCCTTGATGAATTGAGGGTCCAGTGACCAGCCAAGGCCGTTTCCGAATTCATCCGGGGTAAGGAACGTTTCTATTGTTTCGGGTCTTAAAATAACTTTTCCTTTAAAGATCCCCTTGTTGATAAGAAGTTCCGCCAGGATATGCAGATCATCGATGGTTGAAAAAAGTCCGGCATGGCCTGCCATTCCCTGATGGGCGTAAAAAGAATTTCCGTCGTTGACTTCTCCTCTCAAGGTATAGTTTCTCCATTCTTTGAAATCTTCAATGTTTTCATCGCATGTGTAGCCGAATTTATCGTCTTCAACCATACGGTATTCCAGGGGATTGCCGTGGGATGTGGCCGCGAAGATGTCCGTGAAACCATTATTCAGGGGCTGGAATGTCGTATTCCTGAGCCCCAGGGGGAGGTATAAAGTATCCCTGAGATATTCGTTCAGCGTCTTGCCGGAGACTGTTTCGATGAGGTGACCGAGCAGCATAAATCCCAGATCACTGTAATGATATTCCTTGCCGACGGGATATTTTAAAGGCAGCGAACCGATATAATTGAGGGATTCCATTTTGTTCGATGCGTGATAATAGACCGGCTTCCATGGATACAACCCCGCCCGGTGGGTCAGAAGATGCCGTATGGTAATTTTGCTTTTTTCGCCCTTGTCAAAGGATGGTATGTATTTATGTATGGGATCATCAAGGGCGAGCTCTCCTTTGTCGATAAGGAGCATTATGCCGAAGGTAGTGGCAAAGACTTTAGTCATCGATGCCATGTCAAAGAGATGGTTCGTAGTCATCAGTTCCGGGTTGGCTATCGGTTTTTTGCCAAAGGTATATTTTTGGGCGAACCCATATGACCTTTTATGAATTATCGTTCCGTCCCGGGCGACGAGAAGTACGGCGCCGGCGAAAGATCCTTTTTGAAGGCTTTCTTCAATCAGGGCATCGAGACGGGTATTGACAGGGCTTTCAGCTCTCTGAGCTTTAGCGATCGTGGCGCACAGAGAAAAAGTGAGTGAGATCATGCAGATGATCAAAATTGAATAGGAGTGTCTTGATCTCATTTCCGGTATCCCTTCTCGCTTCGTATCGTTCACATATAGAATTTTAAGAGTTGCGTTCAGATCAGGTATTGTTTTATAGGAATCTAACTGAGTATGGGGACTCAGGGTCTCATTGAACGGAACTATCTTATAGCGCGGAATTTTAACGGTCAAGGTGAATTATTGATAAAATAAGCGGATAAAAACAAAGACATCGAAGATTGGAGATTCCCGCAACAAGTTGCGGGAATCTCCGACTTTTAAGGAGTAATAAATTAAGTATACTATCCCCGGAATTCCCACCAAATATTATTATGCCAGTTGCGGTCCGTTCCCAATCTCCATTTTACCTTTGTAATACCTGTTCTTGATCCCACTTGATGTTTCAATAAACCCTTCCACGCCATCTCGTTTAATCGTGCATAGGTTAAACACCTTGAGATTATGAGGGAGGACATCCGCCCTGTCCGCGGATGGGTGCAGTTTTGAACAGGGGAAATCATCGCAATGAACACAAAACTCGACATTTTTCTCTGTGACACACATGTACGTTGCACACTGGCTGCCGATGACAGGGCAATGTCCCTCTATATTTCGACATCCGGTGCACGGCAGTTTTTCTTCCGGGATGCCCTTGGTTGTTAAATACGCGAATAATGGTTGGTTATCCTTACAGAGGTATAATTCACACGTTCCACAATCGATACCACAGGGTGCTACTAAACTGATTCGTTCATCTGTTTTCATTGACTAGATCTCCTTTGGTGGTCAGAATAGATTAAAATATGGCGACACATAATCAAGACGGCCTGCATGCGCTTGCTGCACATTTTAATACTCAGAGGGTATCATTTTCAACAAAATTCTATTTACAATACATCGAGGAAGCAGCCTTCCCAGCATAATTCCCATTTTCAAGGAAGTTGGGAAAAGATACTCCTGAATCTCCGATTCCAGTGCCTTGACAATGTGTCGTGCCGCCTGCCCTTCATCTAATGCGTCGCCGGGGATTGCCAGGGCTTCACTGCCATTCGCCCGTATCTCTTGAGCCACTTCTTCTAATAATTTCTCACGACGGGCGGTAATAACGATACTGTTTTGCCGGTGGCTTAATGCCAACGCGACTGATTTCCCTATCCCGGATGAAGCACCGGTGATCAAAATCACTTTCTGATGTAAATCCATTGCGCCTGATCCTCCTGTGGGAAGATTAAAATATGACGCAGTGCTCAGCGCAAGACAACGCGGGCGGCGATGCGTTACGCGTTGTTGAACAGGAAACCATATCCGCTGAAGGAAGAGTTCCTTTTTTCCATAAATGTATCATGTGTGTAAGAGGAAACCACCTGTTTCCAGAACACTTGGGCTGATTTATTTTGTGATGCAACGGCAACTTCCCAATTACCGGGGAACTGTTCAAATACATGCTCGGCCAACCGGCGACCATGCCCCTTTTTCTCATGATTTCTTCGAATGTAAAACTCCGCAACCGCGAAGCCGTCGGTATTGAATCGCAAGTGTTTATTGATGAAGGCAAAGCCGATAATCGATCCCGATTTTTTTATAATGTACATGTATCGATCATTATTAATTGTATAGAGCTGTAAATGCTTCAATGCTCCTTCACACCACGCATCATAATCGTTAATGGGGAGAAACTGACTTATATAAGCCAGATACTCTTTAAAAATCGGTATGATTTCGTCTATTGTCTCTATTCGGGTTATCATTT
>CAZOHQ010000339.1:0-2831 GCA_964579455.1 uncultured Syntrophaceae bacterium
TTCTTCTATTCCTGCGCCGCGGCGATTAGCTGTCCAACGGATTGATGTGTTGGACATTTTCATTCTTTGATGGGGGTGAGTGATGCAGTATCACCGGAATGTTTGTGTGAAAAAGGGCGCTTGCGGTTTTTGCAAGCAACCAGAAGGACAGCAGGGGTAGAATGATGACTTGAATCAGAAAAATTCCAACATATAGAAAGGTAAGCTTGAGGAGATTTTCTATTATATCTCCCGCATTGGTGACGGTAGCCACAAGGGCATTGTTGAATTCTGTTGCTTTCCGTTTGAGAAACGACGCGCTCTTCCCGATAGTTCCCACGACGCCATCGCTTTCCGGGAATGACAGATCTGTTAAATTTTCAAGTTCGGCGGATCCGATGGCCAGTTCCTGATTTGCGACTGATATTTGTTCGGCGAAGAAATGTCTATGGAGATAGTCGTCTGCAACAGACGATATGGGGAGAAAGAAGCGGGCAATAACAATGAGTACTATGAGCCGTGTGAGAGCTTTCTGACAGGATGTTACCCTTTCATTTTCGAACCATATCAACAAAGACAGGACAAGCAGTAATAGAGAAAGTATAGGCGGCGCAAGTGATACGCTGATTTCATATGCCAGCTTCTGAACTCCTAATGACGTAATCGCGGTTACGAGCACATCGGACAAACGCTCGGTCATATCATCAATTGGGTCCAAGGCCTGTCCTAAAGCTAATGATACGCCTACCCCCGCGGGTTCCAGCTGTAAGCTTGAATCTTTTATAATTGAAACAGAGGCGTTGATAACTCTACAGGTCGCATAGGCTACTCCGGCTTTCGTTATTGCTTCACGAAAGTAAGCGTCGGTCATGGTGTCCAAGACCGGGAGCTTGAGCCCAGAGGAAAAAAATAGCAGTATCGCTACCACAACTCCAATAGAGGATCGTATTATTTTTTGTTTTTTTGAGGGTTTCATTTTGTGTGATGTCCCCCGTTGCTAATCAACCGCGCGTTTGTTGGGTTGGCCGGATGAGCCATGTGAAGGCTATTATCGTATGCTCGGTTTTTTTGCAAACACATAAGCCCTTCGACTTTCGTACTCTATGTCTGGATATGGCTCTCTCTCGATTAGCTCTATCTTTGTAAATCCACAGTCCTGTAGACAACCGGAAATAAAATCCGTATTGAAGAACATGAAATCTATATCGATCTTCTTGCCGAGAAATTCTTCTATGTGGAGTGTCTCATCACCGATGTGGTAGGTGAAGAGGAATAATCCGCTCGGCTGTAATACACGAAATGTTTCACGAAAGGTGTTCTCCTGTAAAGTGAACAATAGCATAAAAAACGACAATACCGCTTATTGAATCGTCGTCGCATTCGAGTTCAAGAATATTTTCCTTTCTGAAGTGTATTTCAGGATGGGTTGTTCGTGCCTGTTCCAGTATTTTCCCAGACAGATCCAGCCCGGAGATTTCAATGCCGAGATCATTCAGGTATTGTGCGGTATAGCCGGGACCACAGGCGAAATCCCAGACCGACTTTGTATCACCGATCTCTCTTGAAAATCTGCGAAGAATTTCCTGATCTTTCGGTTTATTTTCATGATTACCGGAAAATGTTTCCGCATATTCTTTCGCTATCGTATCGTACGCTCTCTCTATGGTATTCAGTGCCTGTTCCATACTCATAGTCCCCTAGCATCGGCGCGAAGGACGAATGTCCTTGTGAATGATGATTACCCTGTGTCAGATTCTTTTTGGTTGAAGATCCCCGCAACACGTTTCGGGGAATGTCCGACTGTTAAGAAAGCTTATTTTTTATTCGCTCGCTGTTCAGCTCATAATTAGCTGTAAGAATGCCTGAGACAATAAGCAACATGCTGTAAAAATGTACCATGCTGATATCTTCTCGTAAAAAGAGGTATGCCAAAAACCCACTGAAAAGAGGCAACGTATAGTAAATCATCCCCGCTTTTGAAGGACCGACCGCCACGATCGCTTTATGCCATAAAACGAAAGCACAGAGCGAGGCAAAAATACCGACGTAAAGGATTGAACCAACTGTTTTTGCATCAAATGCGACGGGAGGGGCTATTATGTATTCCCACATATAGAACGGGAATAGAAACATGAGCCCTAAAATGAATGTACTTAATTGGAGCGCCCAAATGCTTAACTGCTCAGGTTTCCGTTTTAATAATATACTGTAAACAGCGAAAATCATTGCTGCTGCAAGCATCCAGACATCACCGATAGCAAAGGACAGATGTAAGAGTCTGGAAGGGGATCCCTTCGTGATCAGCAGAATAACGCCTATTGCAACAATTATGATGCCAACAGCTTTGTTTACAGTAATCAATTCACGAAAAAAGAATCGGGACAGAATGACAATAAAGACGGGAAATGTGATGGAAATTAATGAAAGATTGATGGCGGTCGTCGTATGACCGGCAAGATAGATGAGTGTGTTGAATACTGTAATCCCCAGTAATGCAATGATAGACAGATATGGAATATTTTTTTTGAGGATATCCCATTCTGCAATGAGCGGTTTCAATGCAAAGGGCAAAAACACAATGACTGCAACCACCCACCGCCAAAAAGCAAGGCTGATAGGGGGAATGCTTTCACTAAGACCGCGTGCAATGATAAAATTACCCGACCAGAGAACTGTTGCACCGATGGCAAAAAGATACCCTGAAACGATGTTTCGATTTTCTTGTTTTTGTATCAAAGTATGAACTTCTTCATTATTCTAATGTAAAACCTAACACCACAGTTCACAGGCCGCGAGGGATGATCAATGATCGTTCCTTGGTTAAATCGCTGATTATATGCTTCTTGTAATAT
>CAZOHQ010000340.1:0-2827 GCA_964579455.1 uncultured Syntrophaceae bacterium
CAGATAACTCGGTGAGCTTTGTTGATCACAACACGATACAGATAGGGTTCGAGAACGCGGACGACCACAGATATCTTCAGACCGTGGCAGCCAAGTATGGAATGGCGTATTCCAGGGCGGGAAACGGTATCTGCCATCAGGTACACCTGGAGAGGTTCGGAAAGCCGGGAACAACTCTTCTGGGTGCCGACAGCCATACTCCCACAGGCGGTGGTGTCGGGCAAATAGCCATCGGTGCGGGTGGTCTGGATGTGGCTCTCGCCATGGCGGGAGAGCCGTTTTTCCTGACCTGTCCCCGGGTAATCAAGATCAACCTGACTGGGAAATTAGAGCCATGGGTCAGCGCCAAGGATGTGATACTCAAGATCCTGGGGATTTTTACAACGAAGGGTAATGTAGGGTGCGTGTTCGAGTATGGCGGGGCCGGGGTGGAAACCCTGACGGTACCCGAGAGGGCAACCATTACCAACATGGGCGCCGAGTGCGGTGTGACGACATCCATATTCCCGAGTGACGAAGAGACCCGGACGTTCCTCAAGGCCCAGGCCAGAGAAGGCGACTGGCAGGAGCTTACGGCGGACCCCGGCGCCGAATACTTCAAGGTTGTAGATATCAACCTGTCGGAACTGGTTCCAATGACGGCAACCCCTCATAGTCCCGGCAACATATCCACCATAAAGGACCTTGAAGGCTTGGAGGTTAACCAGGTGTGTGTTGGTTCCTGCACCAACTCCTCATACAGGGACCTTATGGTGGTTGCAAAGATCCTGAAGGGTAAGAAAGTGCACCCGAATGTAAGCTTTATCCTGGCTCCGGGTTCAAAGCAGGTAGTGGACATGCTGGCCCGGAACGGTGCCCTGGCCGATCTCATTGAAACAGGTGTCAGACTGGAAGAGAACGCCTGCGGATTTTGCATAGGAAACAGCCAGTCGCCGCAGACCGATGCCGTGTCCCTGAGAACGAGCAATAGAAACTTCCTGGCCAGATCGGGAACGAAGAGCGCTCTAGTCTATCTGGTAAGTCCCGAGACTGCCGCCGCCGCTGTCATTACCGGAAAAATTACTGATCCGAGAGACCTGGGAATGCCGTATCCGAAGGTCGACACCCCCGATGAATTCATAATAGATGATTCAATGATACTCCCCCCTTCCGATGACCCGAGGGGAGTTGAGATCTATCGGGGACCCAACATCGGGGCGCCTCCATCCAACGACCCACTGCCCGAAACGGTGACCGGCGTCGTAATCATAAAGGTGGATGACAATACCACCACAGACCACATCATACCGGCCGGTTCCAAGATGAAGTACCGGTCCAATGTGCCCAAGTATTCCGAATTTCTGTTCGAGGTTCTTGATCCCGAGTTTTATACCAGGGCCAAGGAAATAAAGGATTCCGGAAGGCACAACATTATCGTAGGCGGACTCAGTTACGGACAGGGCTCCTCCAGAGAGCACGCGGCTCTCTGCCCCATGCATATGGGAGTGAAGGCGGTCCTGACCAAATCATTCGAAAGGATCCACACGGCGAATCTGATAAACTTCGGCATTGTCCCGGCAACCTTCAAAGACGAAGGCGACTACGATATGATAGACCGGGACGATAGACTGGAGATTCCGGATATACGAGAAAAGATCCGCCGGGGTGAAACATTGATTGTCAAGAATATTACCAAAGGGGTGGAATACGAGGTTGACTGTGATCTCTCTGAAAGGGCGCGGGATATCGTTCTCGCGGGCGGCATGCTTTCATATATCAAGACTAAAAAAGGATGACGAATAAGGAGGAGAACTGATGCCCGAAAAAATAAAGGTAAAAACACCGATAGTAGAAATAGACGGGGACGAGATGACCCGGATCATGTGGCAGATGGTCAAGGATAAACTGCTTCTGCCATATCTCGACATGGAAACCGAATACTACGATCTTGGACTCAAAAAGAGGGATGAAACAGACGACCAGGTCACGGTGGATTCGGCTCGCGCCATCATGAAATACAAGGTAGGCGTCAAATGCGCCACAATCACCCCCAATGCGGCACGAGTAAAGGAATATGGTCTGAAAAAACAGTGGCCAAGTCCGAATGGAACTATCAGAGGAATCCTTGACGGAACCGTATTCAGGGCTCCGATTCTGGTTAACAATATCAAGCCGGGGGTAGAAAAATGGAAAAACCCTATCCACATCGGGAGGCATGCATACGGCGATGTGTATAAAAACTCGGAAATAGAGGTTACGAAACCCGGTCTGGCCGAACTGGTCTTTACACCCGCCGACGGCAGCGAACCCATAAGAAAAGTGATCCAGGAATTCAAGGAACCGGGAATCCTTCAGGGAATTCATAACCTTGATTCTTCCATTCGAAGCTTTGCCACCGCGTGTTTTACGTATGCGCTGGATCAGGGGATAGATCTGTGGTTCGGTACGAAGGATACCGTCTCCAAGATATATGACGCACGGTTTCGTGAGATCTTCGAGGAGGAATATGAGGCGAACTGGGCGAATAAATTCAATGCGGCAGGGATAGAGTATTTCTTCACACTGATCGATGATGCCGTTGCGCGAGTGATGAAATCGGAAGGCGGCATGCTCTGGGCCTGCAAGAACTATGACGGAGACGTCATGTCCGATATGCTTGCTTCCACGTATGGAAGCCTTGCCATGATGACATCGGTTCTCGTATCACCACACGGGTATTTCGAATACGAGGCCTCCCACGGAACGGTTCAAAAACATTACTACAAGCATCTTGCGGGTGAGGAAACATCCACAAACTCAATGGCGCTCATATTTGCCTGGACCGGATGCCTGAAAAAGAGAGCGGAAC
>CAZOHQ010000341.1:0-2826 GCA_964579455.1 uncultured Syntrophaceae bacterium
CCACATATATTGAATGCGTGTTGTCCAGTAAATCGTCCGGCCGTATGGCATTCATGTCGGCGCATAGACCATGGCCCTCTTGTACGCAGTAATCGGCCAGCATCATCCTTTTCCATTTCGCGAGAGACTGCGCCATCTCAACTGCCATGTTGCCGGCTCCCTTTATGTTAAAAGAGACAGGCCTTTCAATGCCATTGAGATCGTCATTAATCCCCGTACCCGCTTTGACAAATAGCGGCGCTGTCACGCGCATAAGATCCAGTTCGAAAGACAGATTGGTCTGGAAAAAGGTTTTAATCTGACCGATGGCCTTTTCCGTTTCACGCAGATCGAGCAGTGGCTCATAATCCTCCGGGATATACAGACCCGATTCCATAAAACATCTCCTGCTATTAAAAGATTTCCTGTATGCTTCCAAAAACGCTCTACAGGATATTACGGGCGGACACTATCAAACCTTGGGATTTGTTGCAAGATAATAGCCTGGTACTGTTCTCCGGTCCGGCACGGTTCTCCGATGGAAAACAGTGTGGGCCCTGAAGTGGTTCAAAATGTGTAGGATAACGATATCGCACCGTACTGTTGTTCCTTTTCCTGGGTTGTAAACTCTTTCGTCTGATAGACATGGGAGTACGTAATCTTGAAACGATTGACGATAAATCCGATTCCGCTGGCAAAACAGGCAACGAAGTGTTTCTTGTCGACGCTGTGGCTGTCCCGGAAGGTGTTCCCGTCGAGCAGGATATTGTGTGCCACGGCAGTCCCGTCAGCCGCGAGGAAGAAGTGGATGCCGACACGATGAGGAAAACGGAAGAAGCGCGGATCGGTGTTGTCAACAGGGGCATTGCTGTCCGAACCGGGTCTGATGACATAGGTTCCAAAATCATTCGGAAGATTCCATCCAAAGCGGACCTCCCCTCCCGCATTGGCACCGGTAAAGGCGTTTCCGACACCGCTGCCTATGTGAGGGATACAGTCGAAACCGAGGCCATAATTCCATTTCAGAGGTAAGATCCGCCACTTGCGCTCGAAGAAGATATTGAATATCGGTTCATCGTGGAGCTGGTACTTCCAGCCTTTCGGATCAGCCGAATCAATAGATTCATGGACGAATTTCTGACAGTCCTCCGCGTAGGAATGGCGTCCGACTATTCCCGCATCAAATTCGAGGGTGTCCATACGTCGGCTATTCTTGCTGTGGAATCCAAGCGCCAGATACGTAATGCCCGCATACGGTCGGTCCTCCTTGATGAGGTCACTGCGTTCGGTTTCCTCTGGGGTGTACATGTTCTGTCCCAATGAAAAGGATACGGAACGCTGGTACCCCGGTTCATTTATGAAGGGCAAGTGTTCAATGAGCGGATAGCTCCATGCGGGGATGAGGGGGTCGTCTCGATAGTTTGAAAGATCGGGCGAGATCCATGAAAGCTTTGTCCCATGCGTGTATTGTCGATCCGTATCGTAGAACAGATCATTTTCCATATACAGGGTAACGGTGCTCATGCGCCGCGCGGTATCATCTTCGGCAACGGCCGGGCAGGGCAGGGTAAGTATCAAGCAGAAAAGCGTTATGCAAAATGGCTTCGCGTGCATGATCCTATCCATTTTCATAGTGAACCAGACCTATATTCTTCCCACCGCCCTGTCAAGTTCAGCGAGAGACATCAGACATCCGTAGAGTGCCCGATAGTAGTTTGAGTTGGCCTGCGTCAGGTACGACCGCGCATCCAGGACGTCCGATGATGTCACCATCTGCTGCTGGTATTGGAGCTGGGTAATGCGCCAGTTCTCCTGCGCCTGCTCGATCGCCTTTTTTGCTGTTTCAATATTCGTACGCGCAACCCGTGAGGCGAGGAGTGCCTGTTTGATCTCCAGCTTTACGCCGCTCTCAATTTCTTTCAGGCGGTTGATCAGGGCGGATTTATCGTGACCGGCCTTTGCGACATCCGCCTTCGTTTTACCCCACTCAAAAAAGGTCCACTGTGCCTCGATCAGAACACTGGCATTGTGACGATTGTTGAAGTCATTATTCGATGTCGCGAGGTTGTCACCGTTTTCTTCATAGCGTCCCACGAGCGATATCCCGGGGTAGTAGGCGCTTCGTGCAAGGGTAACGCCCTTTTCGAGGGTTTCGATTCCCAGTCGGGTGATGTGCAGGATGGGCCTTTGCTTCATCGACTCCACTATGAGGGCTGACAATTCATACGAGTCTTTGGGAAGAGTCCCGATATCCCTGATGGCCGTCGGAAAGTCGATCTCCCGCACCAGAAGAATATTCAATTGCGATATGGTAAGCCGTTCATCGGCTCGCGCCTTTTCACGGTTCTGCAGGGCGTTTGCCAGGGCAACCTGGGATCGGAGGAGGTCGTTGCGGGGGATAAGCCCCTGGTCGAAGAATTTTTGGGCATTGCTCTGCTGTGCAGTCTGGGCGGCTACTTCTTCATCCGCAACGGCCATCAGTTTCTGAGAGGGCAGTACGTTGAAGTATGTATTTTTAACATTCCGGGCGACATCGAGCACGGCCTGCCGTTTTTCTTCGTCCCGTATCTCGCTGTGCAGTTTAGTCATGTCGTATTTCGATGAGAGGGCAAATCCCGTGAAGAGAGGCTGGATCAGGGAGATATCCCAGTGAAACTGGTTTCTGTCGGCGGTCTGTACGATGGTCGGGCCCATCTTTGAGAACGGCTTTTCCTTGATCCCCGCATAGGAATAGGTGGCGGATGTCTTGGGAAGAAAATCGGCCCGTGCGCTTTTCCTTTCTTCCCGCGAGGCCAGCTGATTATCCACCGCCGCCCTGATACTATGGTAGTTTTGAACGGCGATATC
>CAZOHQ010000342.1:0-2820 GCA_964579455.1 uncultured Syntrophaceae bacterium
ATCCTTCGAGCGGCCCTCATCTTACAGATTTCTTCAAAGAAATCGATATGGGAGTTGAAGAAAAAGGAGAGTCTCGGGGCGAAAGAGTCCACGTCAAGTCCTTTTCGCTTGATCACATCATCCACATATTCGATGCCGTCCCTCAACGTGAAGGCCAGTTCCTGTACAGCCGTGGATCCTGCTTCTCTGATATGATATCCGCTGATGCTGATGGTATTCCACTTGGGTACGTATTTTGTGCCGAATTCAACGGTGTCGCTGACCAGTTTGACCGACGGCCCCGGGGGGCACATAAAGGTCTTCTGGGCGATAAATTCCTTCAGCATGTCGTTCTGAATCGTACCGCCTATTTGTGTGAGAGGGACTCCCTTAATGTCTGCCGCGGCACAGTACATGGCCCAGAGAACCGAGGCGGGCGGATTTATGGTCATGGACGTCGTAATCTTGTCCAGCGGAATTCCGTCAACGAGTTGCAGAAAATCCTCCAGGGTATCGATTGCAACGCCGCATTTGCCGCATTCTCCCCGCGCGTTCGGGTCGCCGGTGTCGTATCCCATGAGTGTGGGAAAATCAAAGGCCGTGCTGAGTCCCGTTTGTCCCTGCTTCAAGAGCATATGCCAGCGTTCATTGGTGTCCTTGGCACTTCCCATCCCTGCAAACATCCTGAAGGTCCAGTACCGTCCACGGTACCCCGTCACCTGATTGCCCCGCAGATACGGAAACTGGCCCGGATATCCGATATCTCTTTCGAAATTCATATCCTTGATATCTTCGGGACCATATAGCCTCTTTATTTCCAAGTCGGATACCGTAGACCAGCGATCTTTCTGATCAGCCCGTTTGGCCACGGCTTTTTTGACCTCATCTTCCCATTTCTGCTTCAGTTTAGGAGCCTGTTCGAGAACATCATTACTGAAATACACGCTTCTCCCCCTTTCTATCGGAATACGGGCATACTGAATAATAGGTAGTGGTTATATCTGCCTGTTGCTGCCAGGAATAAGAAAAAACCGGCGTTGTCCGTCACCTGCCCATTATCCTTTTCCTAAGAATTCCCTGGCAATGACAATCCGTTGCACTTCCGAGGTCCCCTCGTAAATAGTGGTGACTCGCGCGTCACGGTAGAGACGTTCTATTTTATATTCCGCTATATAGCCATATCCCCCGTGAATTTGAAGGGCTTTGTACGCAGCCCTGTTTGCCAGTTCTGAGGCAAAGAGCTTTGCCATGGAGGCCTCTCGTGTGAATGACCCTCCCTGGTCTTTCCGGTTGGCCGCTGACAGGACAAGCCAGTATGCCGCTTCGATCTGGGTGGCCATATCGGCTATCATCCATTGTATCGCCTGAAAAGAACTGATCGCCTTGCCGAATTGCCTTCGATCTTGAGAATAGTTGACGGCTTCGTCCATGCACGCCCGCGCGATCCCTAATGACTGGGAGGCGATGCCGATTCGACCGCTGTCCAGAGCAGTCATGGCGACTTTAAACCCCTGACCTTTTTTCCCCAGTAAATTTTCCTTTGGAACTCTACAATCATCAAAGACAAGTTCCACCGTGTCCGATGCATGAAGGCCCATTTTCTCTTCTTTTTTCCCGATGGAAAAACCCGGCATCCCTTTTTCAATGAGAAAGGCCGATAACCCTCGATTGCCTTTCTGAAGGTCGGTGCGCGCGATCAGGTTAATAACATCGGCATAACTGCCGTTGGTGATAAAGATTTTTCTCCCGTTGATGAGATAGTGATCATCTTTTTCCTCGGCCCTGGTTGTCATGCTGCTCGGATCTGAACCGGCATCGGATTCCGTAATCGCGAAAGCGCCGAGTTTTTCGCCAGAGGCAAGGGGTATCAGGTATTTTTCTTTCTGCTTTTCGTTGCCGAAGCGAAGAAGAGGTTCCGTTGAGAGATTTGCCACGGACATGGTGACAGCCGTGGACGCGCACGCATAGGCGATTTCCTGCAATGCGAGCGAATAGCTCACCGCCCCCGCGCCGGAACCTCCATATTCCGGAGGAACCATCATACCCATAAGGCCGAGTTCACCCATTTTCCTTATGACGTCCGCGGGGAATGTTTCATTCTTGTCCCGCTCGCAGGCATAGGGTTCGAGCTCTTTTTTCGCAAAGTCTCTGGCCATCAATCTGACCATCTCCTGTTCGCTTGTCAGTTGAAACAAGATACCGTCCTCCTACGGAACATAGACAATGACCAGCAGTTCTGTGGTCTCTTTTGAGGGGTTGCTCAATGTATGATGGAGGGCGGAATTGAAATGAAGGTAACCGCCCTCTTTCAGCTTTGTCACGTTATCCCCTATCTGGAGTGTAATGCCGCCCTTTAAGACATAGACGAACTCTTCACCTTCGTGGTGGTACTCAACACCCTTATGCCCCGTTTCCGGATCAATCGTGACAAGATACGCTCTCAGATGCTTATCTGAACCGGGACGGGACAGGGGGGTATATGCATAGGAGTCGACCCTTTTTTTGTGGCTTTTGAGTCGCCGCCTGGAGGCCTTTTTTTCTTCCGCGCTCTCGAGCTGGTCGACATCTATCTTGAAAATATGACTGAGCTGTATTACCAGCGACACGGGGGGGGGAGTAGAATCATCTTCTATTTTTCCCAATATATCGGCAGAATAGCCCGTCTCATGCGCCAGCTCCTCCAGGCTTAAATCCTGTTCTTCCCGCAAGGCCCGTATCCTCTGACCAAAGGTCTTCCACTTTGTATTTTTTTTCGGCATGGAATTACTCCATTTCAATAATCATGGTGACCGCTTCGCCGCCGCCCAGACAGAGCGACGCCTGCCCCAGTGCAAGCTTTTG
>CAZOHQ010000343.1:0-2814 GCA_964579455.1 uncultured Syntrophaceae bacterium
AAAATCGATGGCTCCTGAGGCACAGAGTGCGGCATATTCTCCCAGGCTGTGTCCCGCCATCGCCCCCGGTTCTATGCCTATTTCCTTTTCAAATACTCTGTAGAAGGCGACGGCCACTGTCAATATTGCCGTTTGGGTGTTTGGCGTCAGATCAAGGACATCCTGCGGCCCCTCAAAGCAAAGTCTCGCAATGTCGGTATTGAGAGCTTCCTCCGCTTCCGCAAACGTTTCCCTTGTTTCTTTGAACCCTTCGTACAGTTCCTTTCCCATTCCTACGTATTGTGAACCCTGACCGGGAAAGACTATGCCTAAGTCATCCATAACTCTTCGCCTTCAGAGCACAGACTTCGGGAATATCTATTCAACGGAAATAACTTCACGCCCCTTGTAGAAACCACAATGGGGACATACGCGGTGGGGCAACTTCGGTTCACTGCATTGTGAGCATACGGAAGTGGTAACAGCTGTCAGGGCATCGTGAGATCTTCTCTTATTTCTTCTTGTTCTCGAATGTCTATTGGTTGGATTCGCCATAATACAACTACCTTTCCTTCTTCGTCTTAAAATTTTTTAACGCAGCAAATGGGCTAATTATCTGCTGCGTCTCATGATTACACTTCTCTATATTAAGATTTATCCCGCAGACGGGACAAAATCCCCTACAGGAATCATTGCAGAGAGGTTTTACAGGAATCTGCAGTACAATCTGTTCGACTACAATTTGATCCAGATCTATTATATCGCCTTCATAATGACTGTATTCCAAGTCTTCATATGTCAGTTCCAGATCGTCTTCCTTCAGATCGTCAGCGGGCATAAGAACATATTTGAATTCAATCTCTTCGGGAAAGTCAAATTTCTCCAGACATCTGCAACACTCAAGTTCAACCCCGGCATTAATTTCGCCTTTGATTGACACATTCTTCAAGACCTTCTCCACAAAGCATCTAACGTCAATCTTCTGCACGCAAAAACCACAATCGTCGCCCATCGGCAAAGACCGGTGGAACCATTCTCCACTTTTAGAGAACCGGAGATTCAACCCCTCTTCCGGAATATTTGAGATGTTGATCTGCAAAACGTGTCCTGTTAAAGATATAGCTAAAAAAAGAATGAAACATAATTACAATTTTGATCTAATGTCAAGATAATTCTATAATTCCCCGGGTAAGAAATACCGCAGTAAAGGGCGGCACATACAATGCGAGGCCCTCCGGATAATGGCTTTACCACTTGATATTGCGCACTAAATCCCTTAGATATTCGTTACTATTCCGGGTTGGGGCACCTTCACATCGGCCGGAACAATGGAAGGAGACTCAGAATTCCCCTTCTAATACAGTAAACCCGCAAAAATTGACACCTGAATAGTGACAGACATTAAGGTATCAGTAACAACTGAGAAATAAATCTTGACTTTTGAGGATTATTTGTCTAGTTACCGTCCGTTAAAGGCTATTCCATTGGGGGATGGTCTAGCGGTAGGATTCAGGTCTCTGGAATCTGCTACCCAGGTTTGAGTCCTGGTCCCCCAGCCATGGTCCCATCGTCTAGCGGTTAGGACGCTGGCCTCTCACGCCGGAAACCGGGGTTCGATTCCCCGTGGGACTACCATGAATTATATAAAGGGGTTACAGGATCACTGTAGCCCCTTTTTTGTTTCTATTATTGAATTACCCCACGCCATATCCAACCTGTTACGAGAGTTTCGGTTGTTTTGGATTCTCCTCGGCATCGCTTACACGTGCTTATGAACAACCTTGGCTGCACCGAGAAATTTCCTGGAATAAGAAATTAAGATTTTTATTGCTGGGATGCAATGTTGAAGCTTCCCGAAAGTCGGCTTCCGCATCATCGGATATGCCCAGAGAAGACACAGCGGAATAATACAGCGAGCCGGTATGCGGCACGGTTGGGGACAGGACAAAACCCTTTTGCAGATGGGCAAGTGCCTCATCTCTTTGATCCATTCCCCAGTTAAGAACGCCAAGGTAGCTATACGCTTCTCCGTAACCCGGATCCGCGTCTATGGCCTTTTCGAAATAATCCGCGGCCTGTTCCTTTTCACCTTCTTTATACGCCAAGAGGCCTTTCAGGGTAAGTGCTGCCGGGTATTTCCCATCGATTGACAACATCTTGTCCGCATATATGTTTGCCTCCTCGTCTAACCCCAAGCCCTCTTTGCTGTATCCCGCGTATTCAAGCCCTTTCAGTTCATTTTTGGCGGCTTCGGGCATCTGCTCAACCACAGCAAAAGCCTCGCCAAATTTCTTCGATTCCACAAACATCCGGGCTAGTTCATAATATATTTCTTCGGCGTCAGGCGTTATTTTTATACAATCAACGAGCGCTTTAACGGCCTGATCCATTTCCCCCTGCTGATACAGATTTTGGGCCAGTTCTATGGCATTCAGCACCGCCAAGCGTTTTCCGTCCGGACTTTGGGCGCTTAGGGTCCACTTCTTCTCAAGGATTTTTCTGTTGCCAGATATCGACTCACCGTAATCTATCTTGTTTCCGATGAAGCTTCTGCTTCCGTAATGATGAATGAAGACATCTCCCGCAATATAATTATTATATCCAGTCAGTAAGGCTCTTAAACAATAATCATTATCTTCAAAATTCCCCGTTCCGAAGCTTTCGTCCAGTCCGCCAATCTGTTCAGCCAATGTTCTCTTGAAGAGCATGCAAAATCCGACGATTCTTCTGTAGGGAATCCGACGATGACGGTATTTTTTCCGAAACTGTGCCGCGTATGTATCCCGACAATCCACTGATTGGTATGCATCTGAAACAACCTGCTGAGGACCCCTG
>CAZOHQ010000344.1:0-2811 GCA_964579455.1 uncultured Syntrophaceae bacterium
GGCCTTTCTCTCATAGAGAAGGTGAGAGACGCAAAGGTGACCACCCCCGTTATCATACTCAGCGCCAGAAGTTCCGTAGACGACAGGATCAAAGGCCTCCAGAAGGGGGGTGACGATTATCTGACGAAACCCTTCGCTTTCTCTGAACTTCTCGCCCGCGTCCAGGCCCTCATCAGGAGGGCCAGCGGAGCTACCGAGCCGACACGACTCGTCTTCAGAGACCTTTCCATGAATCTGATCACGAGAGAAGTCGAACGGAGGGGGGAGAAGATCGAGCTCCAGCCCCTTGAATTTTCCCTTCTGGAGTATCTTATGCGCAATGTCGGGAGGGTGGTTTCAAAGACCATGATTATGGAGCATGTGTGGGATTACAATTTCGATCCCATGACGAATGTGGTGGAGGCCCGTATCAGCCGTCTCAGAGACAAGATAGACAGGGGTTTTCCGGAGAAGCTGATTCATACCATACGCGGGGTCGGTTATGTCATTAAAGAAAATACTTGATCACCGCCACACCCTGGCCTTTCGCCTGACCGTCTGGTATACGGGCGTTTTTACCGTTATCACCTTCCTGGCGATCTCCCTTTTTTATTTCCTCGCCACAAACATCATCCAGCGCCAGACAGACGAAGACCTCCTGAACCAGACGAGAAAATTTTCGTCACTGATAGCCGCACAAGGCGTCAATGCGGGCCAACGGGTTGCCATCATTGAATCCCAGGCGGGAGGTGTCAAGAAGGTGTTCTTCCGTTTCCTCCACAGTAACGGGCAGGTCTTCTCATCGTCGAACATGGATTACTGGAAGGACATCGATATCAACTATGAAACAATGCGGCGTCTCATTCACGGAGGTGTCCCGGTCTTCGAGACGGTTACCCTGCCCGAACGCGATCATGAAATACGGGTCCTGTATGCCGTCATAGGTCAGGGTGTCATACTCCAGGTAGGCCAGTCAATGGAGGAATACGGAAGGATCATCTCCGTATTCAAGAGGATATTTATCGGGGCGGTGACCTTTCTTATTGCCCTTGCCGCCCTGGTGGGGTGGCTCATAGCGAGGCACACCCTCTCCGGGGTTGCGGTGGTAACGCGGACAGCTCAGATGATATCGAGAGATGCCCTCGATATGCGGGTTCCCGTTAAACCACGGGGGGACGAGATAGATGAACTGGCAAGCACCTTTAACGAAATGCTGGGTCGTATCGAATCGTTGGTTACAGGCATGCGCGAGATGAGCGACAGTATCGCCCACGACTTGAAGACCCCGGTTACCAGAATTCGAGGCATCGCCGAAATCACCCTTACGACGGAAACCTGCCAGGCGGAATACGAGACGATGACGGCAAGTATCATCGAGGAGTGCGACCGCCTTCTCGATATGATCAGCACGATGCTTGTCATCTCGCGGTTTGAAGCAGGGGTAGGTGATCTTACAAAAAAAAAGATAGACCTCGCCGGGATTGTTAAGGATGCCTGTGAATTGTTCCGTCCCAGCGCGGAAGATAAAAAACTCTTGCTTGCCTGCCGCACGCCTGAATCTCTGGAGTACACCGGTGATACGGGCATGCTCCAGCGGTTGATTTCGAATCTCCTTGATAACGCCATCAAGTACACTCCTTCCGGTGGAGAGGTGACCATCGTTCTGGAAAAACAGGACGATAACGCAATAGTCCTGACAGCAGGTGACACGGGTTCGGGAATCGCTCAGACGGAACGTGCTCATATCTTCGAACGCTTTTATCGGGGTGATGAGAGCAGATCTACGGAAGGAACAGGGCTGGGACTCAGCCTTGCCCGGGCGATAGCCAGGGCTCACGGTGGCGACATAACCGTGGAAAGCGAACCGGGGAAAGGGAGCATCTTTACCGTTACACTGTAGTTATCTTCTTATCTTTATTGGTATCCCCTACATTACAAATTGGTAATCTTCAGGTCATCTTGTCGTTAACTTCCGTGTGTATTGTAAGGCCGAAGACGAAATGAATCATTCATCCGGCTTACAACAATACATGCAGGGAGGTACAATATGAAATCATTCAGGAAAATAGTAATTGCCATCGCAATAATCTTCTCGGCCGGGATTATTGCCGGCGTTGCCACACAACTCTCGGCTGCGTCGCAGGATACGGGAAGCTACCTGGCCCCGGCTAATTTCAGCATTCTCGCGAAACAGGTGAAGAGCGGCGTGGTGAACATCCGTGTCGAAAAGGGTGTACAGGAAAACGAAGAAATATCCCATTTCTCACGCAGGGACCCATTCGGGGGAAGAAGCCCATTCGGGGGGAGAAACCCCTTTGAGGATTTTTTCGGCCAGTTTCCCCGTGGAGATAACCGCCCCGCTCCCAAACAGCGTGGTCTTGGTTCGGGGTTTATCATAGACGGCAGCGGGTATATTGTGACGAATAATCATGTCATCGAAGGAGCCGACACCATAGTCGTTACCTTGAGCAACAAAAAGGAATATGACGCGAAACTGATCGGCAGGGACCCTAAAACAGATCTGGCCCTCTTGAGAATAGAAGATTCAAAGGACCTTAATCCGCTTGCTATCGGTGATTCCGACGCTCTCTCGGTAGGCGAGTGGGTTGTCGCGATCGGCAGTCCCTTCGGACTGGAGCAGACGGTAACGGCCGGCATCGTCAGCGCAAAGGGACGTGTCATCGGCGCGGGCCCCTATGATGATTTCATCCAGACAGACGCTTCGATCAATCCGGGAAACAGCGGCGGGCCTCTCATAAACATGAAGGGAGAGGTCATCGGCATCAATACGGCAATCATTGCCGGGGGAACAGGAATCGGATTCGCCATCCC
>CAZOHQ010000345.1:0-1488 GCA_964579455.1 uncultured Syntrophaceae bacterium
AACTCAACAGATCTCATCTCGAAGTCAATTCCCGTGTCAAGCGCTTCCAGATCGCTTGTATCCGCAACGATCTTTGAACCATGCTTTTTGGCCATATCTCTAAAGAGGGCACCTAAATCGCCATGCCTTATTGTAAGCTCCTTCCATTTCCCGGACCAGCCTTGTGTGCCGCTCAGGGTTTCATATATAGACCTGATACGATCCACGTGCACATCTTCATCTTCCATCAGAGTTTGAAATATCTCTTTCCCCATGTCATTTTTACAGGTCGAAACGGCACGCTGGTAAAAAGCTTTCCCCTTTTCCTCCATTCCGAGGGCGGTGGAAAGCATCTTAAGCGCTCTTTTTATATCTTCACTCATGTCATCCCCCTTCATCATCACTGACAATCACATAACTGGGTCCGGCTACTTTTCAACCTTTGCACCCGGTTTCATTACACCGTCCGCAACAAGCGGTAACACGTTGTCGACGCGGAAGAAAACAACATATTGCGATTCGTTGTCGTACTTTATCGTGAAAATGGGATATCGTTTCTTTCTCAGTTTGTCAATTAAATCGGTATCTTCTTTCTCGTTAACCTTTGTGAGATACAGCCTCTTTCCGCCGTAACTGCCTCCATGCTCAACAAAATAATACGCCGCATGAGGATTTGACTGCAGATTGTTATGAGTCAGGTGTCCAGCCATGATAAATGCGGCCGTTCCGTCATCCATTATTGTCGGTCTCGACAGGGCTGCCACGTTTACCTTGCCCTCAGAATCCGCCGTTGCAAATACACCGAATCCCTTTGTTTTCTCAAAATATTCAGCTAAATCCATAGACGAAGATCTCCTCTCATCAGTTTTTCCACAGTCCGTGCAGGTTGCAGTATTCTCGAACAGTAATCTGGTCACCTTCAACATTGAATTCGGCTTCTGGAGCGTCTCCCGGTTTCAGGAACTGCCTGTATGCCTTACCGTCTGCAATAACCTCTATCCATTCGATGTAATGTTTCTCCTCCATCGGATGGGGGACATCGCCGACCTTTACTTTTATGACGCCTGCCGAAACCTCTTGAACGGGAACATGTTTTTCCTTGGCCGCATCAACGGTATTTTCCTTGTAAAGCTTCATCGGCTGGTTGCAGCATACGAGTTCACCCTTGCCCCCATGCACCATCTCAACAATATTTCCGCACACCTCACATTTATAAATCTGGAGTCTTTCTGTCATGTTCCTTTCCTCCTATACGTATTTTTTCTTCATCTCAGAAAGGGTCTTAAAATGTTTCCGTTCCTCATTAATGATCGTATCGATGGATTCGTGTTGATCCCTGGCTACGAATCCCTTGATTTCGTGATAGTACAGAATGGAATCCAACTCGCGCCGAATTGCGAAATCAATAGCGGAAAGCGTATCGGTAATCCCTGCCATCGCTGCATCTATCACTTCCTTTTTAAAAATAAGGTTATTGTCGGCATAGTTATGAAGATACACACCGTATTC
>CAZOHQ010000345.1:1588-2795 GCA_964579455.1 uncultured Syntrophaceae bacterium
CCGCACACGGGGCACTCTTCGGGCAATACCCCGTCAGAGACATACCCGCAGACCGTGCACACATAGTATGTCGTCTCTTTCTCCTCAAGGACGTGATCCAGTGCCTCCTTATACAGTTTCGCATGTCCTTCCTCCACATCCCTGGACTGGCTGAAATACAGGGATGCGGCCTTGTCACCGACTTCTTCCGCACGCTGTATGAAGGTATCGTATGCAACCCCTGCAACTTGGGTTTCCGACTCAAAACTGTCCGCTAGATTTTCTTCGGTGGTCTTAATTTTCTTGAGGAGCCGAAGGGCCCTCTTGCCGTGAATCTCTTCTGAAAAAGAGATTACCCTGAAGAGTTTGGCTAATTGAGTATATCTATCCTGCTCGGCCTGTTCTGCAAACACCTTGAGTCTCAGGGTTGCCTTTGACTCACCGGTATATGCCTGATACATGGCATCCTTGATTTTGTCGTCCATGAAAATCCCTCTGTATGCCGTGAGCTATGATCCTCGGGGAGATGACCCGACTTTATTTCATCACATCGGGATCGTGTCACCGGATAGTCAATAATTTTCCGCCCGCAACTCAAAATAGGCCTGGGCATGGTCACAGGCCGGGCACTTTGCAGGAGGCTGAGTTCCCTCGTGCAGGTAGCCGCAGTTGCGACATCTCCAGGTTGCTGGCGTATCTCTCTTGAAAACCTTCCCGTCTTCGAGGTTCTTGAGGAGGGAAAGGTACCGTGCCTCGTGCTCTTTTTCCGCTACTGCTATGTTTCTAAATACTGCCGCGATTTCGGCAAAACCTTCTTCTTCGGCCACTATGGCAAATCCGGGATACATTTCGGTCCACTCGTAATGTTCCCCTGCGGCCGCCGCCTTCAGGTTGGCTGCTGTGTCGCCGATTATCCCGGCCGGAAAACTCGTCGTGATTTCGACTTCTCCTCCCTGGAGGAATTTAAATTCCCTTTCGGCATGTTCCTTTTCATTGGCGGCTGACTCAAGAAAGATGCCGGATATCTGTTCATACCCCTCTTTCTTGGCCTTTGAGGCAAAATAGGTATATCGGTTTCTCGCCTGTGATTCGCCGGCAAAGGCGGCGAGCAAATTCTTTTCTGTCTTGCTCCCCTTCAATCCCATCCCTTAGGTCTCCTTTTCAAAGTCATCCTTAGCCGCACCGCAGACCGGGCGGGTCTAGTCATCAGGCAGATCTTCAAATTTCG
>CAZOHQ010000346.1:0-2788 GCA_964579455.1 uncultured Syntrophaceae bacterium
ACGATTTGTCGAACAGCATACCCAGGGTCTTACCCCTCAGGGAATCATGCACCTCTCCCTTGTACAACAGGCCTTTCAATCTCTTCGCACGGTTAAATATTTCATTACATCCATTGACATCAAGATCATGGATCGTCAACATATCTTTTTTCACAGGTTTCTCATCACCTCATACAGGATATCTACCGCATGGTCTATATCCCCTTTCGTAATAATCAGAGGAGGCACAAACCGCAGCACATTGCCGCAGGTGCAGTTCAGGAGCAGTCCCCGCTCCATGCACCCCTTCACAATATCCGCGCCCTCGATGGAAAGTTCAACGCCAAGCATAAGACCCCTTCCCCGGACCTCTCTGACACAGGAAAACTCCCCCTTCAATCCCTCGAGTCTCTCGCGAAAGTACATTCCCATCGCTCTGCAATTATCCAGCACCCCCCTATCCAGCAGCGCATCCATGACCGCAAGCCCCGCCGCCATGGCGAGCGGGTTACCCCCGAACGTGGACGCATGACTCCCCGGCGTAAAGGATGCCGCCACTTTATCGGTCGCCAGCATAGCCCCAACGGGAAAACCATTACCCAGGGCCTTGGCCAGGGTCATGATATCGGGGTTTACACCGGTTGCCTCATACGCGAACAGATCACCCGTGCGCCCCATGCCTGTCTGGACCTCATCCAAGATCAGGAGGATCCCCTTGTCATCACATATCTTTCTTACACCTTCGAGATACCCCTCAGATGGAACCCTGATCCCCCCTTCACCCTGTACGGCCTCCATCATGACCGCGCAGACATCTTCCGTAACAGCCCTTTCAAGCGAGAGAAGATCGTCGAAGGGTACATATCCGAAACCGGCAGGCAGGGGGTCAAACCCCTTCTGAAACCGTTCCTGACCCGTTGCCGTGAGGGTGGCAAGTGTTCGTCCATGGAAAGAATTCTTCATGCTTAGTATACGACATCTGCCCCTGTCCATATTTTCATCGGCGTACTTCCGTGCCAGTTTGATGGCCGCCTCGTTCGCTTCCGCCCCGCTGTTACAGAAAAACACCTTATCCGCGAAAGAATTCTCCACCAGAAGACCGGCAAGCCGGATCTGCGGTTCAATGTGGTATATATTGGACACATGCATCAGTGTTTCAGCCTGTTTGCTGATTGCACCTGATACCAGTGGGTTGGCATGGCCAAGAGCGCATACGGCGATACCCGCCAGGAAATCGAGATACTCCTTCCCGTCAGAGTCCCACACGTGCACGCCTTCGCCTCGTACCAGGACAACCGGGACGCGCGAATAGGTACCCATGATATATTTGTTCGAATTGAATATAAGCTCTTGTGTTGTCATATCGTCTCTCTGTTCCGGGTTTCGATTCTTTTAACTCCCCGTTCCTGTCTCTTGTAATTCACCCTTTTACCACTTCCGTGCCGATACCGCTGTCTGTGAATATCTCCAGGAGAATCGCATGATCCAGGCGTCCATCGATAATATGCGTTTTCCCCACGCCATTTCTGAGTGACTTGAGGCAACATTTCACCTTGGGATACATACCACCGATTATCGTGCCGTCCGCAATCAATTCATCGGCATCAATACTATTTACAGAGTTGATTAACCGCCCTTTTTTGTCCTGAATCCCCTCCACATCGGTCAGGAGTACAAGTTTCTCAGCTCCGAGGGCAACCGCCACCTCACCCGCAACTATATCCGCGTTGATATTATACGTCTCACCGCTATCTCCTGCTCCCGTGGGAGCGATAACAGGAATAAATCCATCCTCTATCAGCGACTTGATGAGCCCGGTGTTAACCTTTTTAACCCGCCCCACCATTCCAATATCTATTATCTCCGGTGGAGTATCCTGTGCCTTTTCGGCGCTCAGAAGATATTTTTCCGCCTCAATGATGTTACCGTCCTTACCACTCAATCCGACAGCCCGGCCCCCATGATTGTTGATCAGCCCTACTATCTCCTTGTTCACTTTGCCTGCAAGAACCATCTCGACTATATCCATTGTCTCTTCGTCCGTCACCCTCATCCCCCGGACAAATTTCGAATCCTTACCCAGTTTTTTGAGAAAAGCGCCGATCTGAGGACCGCCTCCATGCACTATCACCGGGTTGATCCCTATATATTTCATCATGACAACGTTCATGGCAAACATCTGTTTCAGATTGTCGTCCACCATGGCATGGCCGCCATACTTTATCACAATGATCTTGTTATAAAACCGCCGTATGTAAGGCAAAACCTCCAGAAGTATATCCGCTTTTTCCATGGGTTTTTTCAGATTGTCCGATTTCATGCTTTCGAGTCTCCTACAAGATATATCTGCTGAGATCTTCGTCTTCTACTACATCCTCCAGCTTATCCCTGACATAATCGGCATCAATACTAATTTTTTTCTTCGCAACAGCCATATCCGGTGCATCAAAAGATATTTCCTCCAGAAGTATCTCCATAACCGTGTAAAGCCTTCTGGCTCCTATATTTTCCATCTTCCCATTCACGAGTGCCGCGACCTCCGCGATCTCCTCAATGGCGTCGTCCTGGAATATAAGCTCTATCCCTTCAGTAGCCATCATCTCCACATACTGTTTCACCAGGGCATTGTGAGGTTCCGTCAGAATTCGTATAAAATCTTCCTTTTCCAGCGAATCAAGTTCCACCCGTATGGGAAATCTTCCCTGCAGCTCGGGTACAAGATCGGACGGTTTAGAGATACTGAACGCGCCGGCTGCGATAAAGAGTATGTGATCCGTCTTTACCATACCATACTTGGTATTCACATTTG
>CAZOHQ010000347.1:0-2786 GCA_964579455.1 uncultured Syntrophaceae bacterium
TACTCGAGATTTCTTTCCGCCAGGGCTTCACCGACGTATTTCAGGGTCATCAGTTCTTCCTTCGTCGCGGTGTTGCTTTTTATCTTTCCCTCTGTAGCGTTGACCATGGTGACCATAACGGCAAGAAACAAAGAAAAAACGATTGAGAACAGATTTATTTTTTTGACCTGCCGGTTGTGCTCACGTTTGATGACCAATTGGCGGCAATTCTCCCAAACTATTTGTGCTCGCCTTGACGTAAAAACATATCATCGACGCCACAGGGTTTTAAATTCGGTCCCCTTTTTCTCTTTCTTTCATCCGCTGCTATTTCAGTGTGTCAAACCATTGCTTTGCCAGGAACGTGCCTATAAAAATTGAATCCACATGGCTAATACCCGGGCCCATGTCGATAAGCTGCAGATCAGCCGCTCCCAGGGAAATCATTTCATTATAAGCTATTTCCGACACGGCATAAGGCGCCTGTTCGTCATCCCGGGCGTGGTAAAGCCGGGTGGGGGTGATGGGGCCAAAATTGCACGTCTTGTTCAGTTCCATCTCCTCGTAGATGCGATGAGTCCCCGAATTGACAGACACGAGAAATTCCTCCTGAAGAAGCCCCGGGAGGGTTTCGGGGAGCATCTCGTACATTTCGTCCCCGGTATAAGTGCCGTTGTCTATGTCCGTGATGGTGGTGTTATAGGGTGGGATAAAGATATCGTCCAGGGTGTCGTCGGACCCGTATATACTCATGTATGATAGAACCAGATGGGCCGCCAGGGGTGAACACGTTCGTGGACTGTTCTCATACCAGAAATCCCAGCACACCGTAATATCGTAGGGGCCTGCAATGGGGGCCGAGCCGGTAAGTTCGAAAGCCTGTTCGGAATCGGTGGCCTCCAGATATTGTTGCAGCGCCATTGTCGCATGGCCGCCTTCCGATAACCCGCAGATGAAGAGCTTACCGCTGGTGGTAACACCCAGATCGCCGCATAATTCTTTCACGGCTTTCAGCATATCGGCCCCGCATTGGGCTACAGATTCTTTGTGAAAATAAGGATGATTCACTGCGGATATTCCTTGGCCGATGTAATCGGGCAGGGAGATCACATAACCATGGGCGGCGAAAAGTGCGCTGCAGATCGCCGCCTCGTCGCTCCTCTCGAAGTTGGAGGGCACGTCGGCATTATTGAACTGGGTGCCATGGTGATATTGAACGACGGGATAGACTCCATCGGCGGGGGACGGCAGGGAAACCAGGCCGGAAACCGCAATCAACTGCCCGTCGATATCGGTGGTATAGTATTCGATGGCGTACACATCAACACCCGTTGACGAATTGAGCAGCTCTTCGACATCAATGCCCCAGGGCGCATAATATTCTGCTACCACGACGTCTGCGTCATCTGCCGTAAAAAAAGCAACCAACTCCGCGCCAATCAGCTTTCCTGCATAGCCATTTGAATCACCGCCTCCACCAGTATCCGACGAAGAACATCCCGCAAGGAAAGCCAGAAACAACCACATGAGAACAAGGACAACGTCGGAAACAAATTTGTTTTTTTTCATTAACTGACACCTATGATCGTTGATAAATCGTTTTATCTTCTGTCACCTTTTTCTTAATAACCCGCTCGCAGCGTTCCTGTTCAGTCTTGCTGGGCGACTGGGCCCAGAAGGAGAAGGTGCTTTCCCAGTCTCTCGCCAATGTAACTATCCCTATCCATTACCATGCAACGAGTCATAACGTGCGGATAACTTGCCGGGCGCGTCGTTTTGCCCGGTCAAGTTTACCCGCACGTTCTGTTCAGCTATTCATAGTGAGTATACATACGAATAATTTTAATGACTTTCTCGTCGTTTAAAGCCTGACGAATCAGACGATGCTGGATATTTATTCGACGTGAATATGCACCCGCCAAATCACCGGCAAGCTTCTCATAGGCAGGTGAAACTTGGTAAGGATTTTCTCGAAGGATCTTGATTATCGATTCAGCTTTTGATTTTAGACCAGAGGTCACCAACTTTTTTGCATCCTTCTGCGCCTGCTTTGTAAAAACAAGTCGCCAAGTCACCAATCAAGTTCCTCACTGCATTCCTCCAATGGTATCGCCAAGCCCTCACAGATGGACTCACGCATGCCAGGAATATTTAAAAGGTAAATGGTTTCTTGAATTGAACGCCAGTCATCCTCTGATACTAAAACGGCATTTCCCCGTTTCCCCGTAATTAGAATAGGTTCGTGGGAGACAGAAGTTTGGTCAATAAGGCGATACAGTTTAGTTCTTGCCTCCGTAGCTGATAGTGTCGGCATAATTTCACCCTGCTTTTTGTGCAAAGAACGCTATTGCGTACGTTTTGTCAAGGTAATTTATAGGTTGTCAGGAGCACGTAATCTGTCCGGTTTACAATAGCCACCCAGAGGAGGTGGTTATGAGACGGACGGAGATGCTACAGGAGGTCCGGAGGATGCGATTTGAAGAGGCATACGGTGTATGGACAGAGGGTCGATTAACACAGGAGGAAGCGGCGCGGATGGTGGGAGTGTGCGATCGAACATTTCGGCGTTACATCAGTCGGTACGAAGAGAGGGGGCTGGATGGGTTATTGGACAAGCGATTGACAGAGGCATCATCACGTCGAGCACCCGTGGATGAAGTTATGGCGCTTGCCCGGCAGTATGAAGGTCGTTACCGTGGCTGGAACGTTAAGCATTTTCATTCATGGTATCGGCGTGACGGAAGGGTCAGGAGCTACACCTGGGTCAAGAACACACTTCAATTGGGGGGGCTGGTTCCCAGTGCTAC
>CAZOHQ010000348.1:0-2769 GCA_964579455.1 uncultured Syntrophaceae bacterium
GTAATGCTTGTGATCGGTCAGCTGGGTTTCTCAATCAAACAGAAAATTTGAGATCCTGTGAGAGATATCGTGGGGGTCTCTGTTTCAGTCGCCGAAAGAGATGCCCTGCGGGAGAAACTGGGACTGAATGATCCCTTTCTGGCACAGTATGTCCGCTTCGTAAAAAACGCCATCCACGGCGATCTGGGCATGTCCTTCTTTTTTAAAAAGCCAACCCTTGAAGTAATCCTGGCAAAAGCACCGGCAACCCTTGAACTTGTCTTTGCAAGCAGTCTCATCATCATTCTTCTGTCTATTCCGCTCGGCATCTATACCGCAATAAACCCCAGAAACCTTCCTTCCAGGATTATCATGGGGGGGAGTATCGTGGGCGTTTCCATACCGGTATTCTTAACTGCAATAATCCTTATATATATTTTCGCGGTGGAACTTCATTGGCTACCTTCGTATGGACGTGGAGAGACGGTAAATATATGGGGATGGGAGAGCGGGTTTTTAACACTTGACGGACTGAAACACCTTATATTACCGAGTATCGCACTCTCTTCTATCATGCTTCCCCTCTTTATACGTCTGATACGTTCGGAGATGATGGAGACACTGGAGACAGAATACGTTAAATTCGCCTGGGCAAAGGGCCTATCGCGCTGGCGTATCTGGTTCCTGCATGCATTCAAGAACACGCTCCTGCCCGTGATTACCGTAGGCGGTGTACAGTTGGGCATACTGATCGCCTATACCATTCTCACAGAGACGGTATTCCAGTGGCAGGGAATGGGATTCATGTTCCTCGAAGCGGTCGAACGCTCCGACACATCCCTCCTCGTGGCATACATAATAGTGGTGGGCGCCTTATTTGTCGTGGTCAATACGATAGTGGATATCATCTACGGTCTGGTCAATCCCACGGTAAGAATAACGGGAAGAAAATGAAACAGTGGAAACGCTTTAAAAATTCATACTTTCTGTACAGCTTCAAGCACGACCGGGTCGCCATTGTGAGTTTTGTGGTTCTTCTGTCACTTATCCTGCTCAGTATTTTTGCCCCCGTCATCGCGCCTCATAATCCCTATAACACATCCAGCATTGATATCATGGACGCGGAGCTTCCTCCATCATGGATGGAAGAGGGAAATCCTGATTTTATTCTGGGAACGGACATTCAGGGGAGAGATCTCCTCAGTACCATGCTGTACGGCATGCGCCTTTCCGTCATGATCGGTTGCGGGGCGGTGGCCCTGCAAGCGATCATAGGCATCTTCATAGGCATGATATCCGGATACATGGGCGGAAAGGTTGACGCGTTTCTGATGCGAATAGCCGACGTCCAGCTTTCATTCTCAACCCTTATGGTAGCCATTATGATCAGCGCCATATTTCAGGTTGCCTTCGGGGTGGGACGCTATGAAGAACTGGCCGTTCCCCTCCTTGTGCTGATCATCGGTCTGGCCGAGTGGCCCCAGTATGCCAGGACGGTGAGGGCCTCTGTGCTGGGAGAGAAAAATAAGGAATATGTGGAGGCCGCTCGTGTTATTGGATTAAGTTCAACGAGAATCAGATGGAGACATATCCTCCCGAACACCATGTCTCCGGTGCTTGTTATTTCGACGATTCAGGTAGCTAACGCCGTGATGAGTGAGGCGGCGCTTTCCTTCCTGGGGCTGGGCATGCCCGTTACAAAACCTTCGCTGGGGTCCCTCATAAACTCCGGTTTTGAATACATCTTCAGCGGTTCCTGGTGGATCACTCTCTTCCCCGGAATACTACTGGTAGTTTTCGTGCTGGTGATAAATCTGTTGGGCGACTGGTTGAGAGACGTGTTGAATCCGAAACTGTACAAGGGGTAATAGTTTTCATGGGTCACCTGCTGGAAGTAAAAGATCTGGAAGTCAAGTTCGCCCTCAGAATGGGTGACCTTACGGCGATAAACGGCGTGAGTTTCACACTTGACCGGGGTGAACGCCTCGGTCTGGTCGGAGAAAGCGGGGCAGGCAAATCGGTTACAGGGTTTGCCATCATCAACCTGATAAGCAAACCGGGTTATATCTCCGGAGGCAGCGTTATCTTCGACGACATGGACCTGACCGGGTTGACGGGTGAAGGGATGCGTCACATACGCGGTAATCTTATCAGTATGATCTTCCAGGACCCGATGATGACCCTCAACCCCGTCCTTACCATCGGCACACAGATGGTTGAAACGCTGCAGGCCCATATGAACATATCGAGAAAAGACGCGGAAAAGATCGCCCTGAAAAAACTGCGAATGGTTCAGATCCCCTCTCCTGAAAAACGTCTGCAACAGTATCCCCATGAGTTCTCCGGGGGAATGCGTCAGCGCATTGTAGTCGCCATCGCCCTCCTTGCCGATCCGGCGCTTATCATAGCGGATGAACCCACAACCGCGCTCGACGTCACTATACAGGCGGAGATCATGGAACTGCTTCTTGATCTGTGCGAATCCGAGGGGACCGGACTTATTTTGATTACTCACGACCTTGCCGTGGTATCGCAGGTAACGCAGAAGATCGCGGTAATGTATGCCGGCAAGATAGTGGAGGCCGGACTGACTGAAGACATTATCGACAACCCGCTGCATCCCTACACGCAGGGTCTCATAAAGGCCCTCCCCGACGGTCGAAACCCCGGGACAAGGCTGAACCAGATACCGGGAGTAATGCCGTCCCTCATCGATATTCCCCCGGGATGCTCGTTTCATCCACGCTGCATGATCCGGGGCGACATATGCAGGTATGAATCACCGGCACT
>CAZOHQ010000349.1:0-235 GCA_964579455.1 uncultured Syntrophaceae bacterium
TACCGTGAGTCTTGACACATTGAGGGAACTGGTTGACCTTGCCAGGCTCAGCGCTTCGGCGGCAAATAAACAGCCGCTGAAATACATGCTGTCCTGCGATCCCGACAAGAATGCGATGGTATTTTCAACCCTTGCCTGGGCCGCTTCTCTGAAAGATTGGCCGGGGCCTTCCGAGGGAGAACAGCCGTCTGCGTATATCATCCTACTGGAGGACAAGGGACTGAGCAATCCCTAC
>CAZOHQ010000349.1:245-2767 GCA_964579455.1 uncultured Syntrophaceae bacterium
ATGATGTTGGAATAGCGGCTCAGAGCATACTCATTGGAGCGATCGAAATGGGTCTGGGAGGCTGTATGATAGCTTCGGTAAAACGTGAAAAGCTTCGAGAAAAGCTCGCTATTCCGGCTAGCTGTGAGATAGTGCTTGTCGTGGCCCTCGGTAAACCAAAGGAAGAGGTGGTGATAGATGAGGTTCCTCCTTCCGGTGACACAACCTACTGGAGAGATGGCGATGGCGTTCATCATGTGCCGAAACGGTCGCTTGAGAATATTATTGTCGGATAGAGGCGTTTAATGAAGACATTTGATTCGATGAAAAAGGATCTCTTCCGTATAAACGGAGAGATCAAAGATCTGTTTGGTGTCGCTAAAGAGCTTCCCGGCATATCACGGCTCCCTTTCGATGAATGGGGGAAAATGTGCGGGTCCATAGAAGAGCAGATAGATGAAGGTATATTGCGTATAGCCGTGGTGGGGGCCATAAAATCGGGGAAGAGCACCTTCGTCAATGCCTTTTTAGGAGGGGATTATCTCAAGCGAGGGGCCGGCGTGGTGACATCTATCGTAACGAAGATACGAAGAGGGCCGACTCTGAAGGCGATTCTCGATTTCAAGACATGGGATGATGTAAACGCGGATATGCGACAGGCAATGGATCTTCTCCCTTCTTTCGACAGACGTTCCGGTGATGTGCAGTTCGACATCAGGCGTGAAAAGGATCGGAAGGATCTGGAAAGGGCGTTACAGGAGCTCAGTTCGGAAAATATCATTTTACAGGAGACTCTTGATGTCAACAGTGTGCTGCTTATGTCGTATCTTAAAGGGTATGATCGCGCAAAAGATGTCATCTCTCTTGATGCCGGGACGAGGAGTTTTGCGGGTCCGGAATTTGTCAGGCACAAGGAGTTTGTGGGTGATGACTCTCTCGCGGTCTATCTGAGAGATCTTGAATTGAGGATTCCTTCAGAGGAAAAATTCTATGATAACATTGAGATCGCGGATTGTCAGGGGAGTGATTCTCCCAATCCCCTTCATCTTTCAATGACCCAGGAATACCTTGTTCGTACCCACCTTATCATATACCTCCTGAGCAGCCGAACAGGTGTTCGACAGGCGGATATAAAATTTCTCTCCATGATCAGAAAAATGGGGCTTATGGAGAACATATTCTTTGTCATAAACTGTGATTTCAACGAACATGAAACCTTAGAGGGGCTTACAACGCTTGTCGGGAGAATAAAGGAGGAAATATCGGTACTGAAACCCGATCCGACAATATTTACGATCTCCGCATTATATAATCTTCTCAGAAAAATGGAGGATGTGTCCCGCAGAGACAAGGCCAAATTAGAGCAGTGGCAGAGCGAAAAAGAGTATGTGCTGTTTTCGGATAAAGAGAATGAAAGATTTGAGTCTGTATTTCGAGAGAAGCTGACGCGGGACAGATTTACGCTCCTCCTGAAGAACCCCCTGGAGCGGTTTGCAGTCATGATGGCATCCCTGAATGATTGGGCCGGCGTCAACAGCGACATTCTGACAAGAGATTCGAAGGAAGCCGGGGTTGTCTTCGAGAAGATGGAACATGCCCGTAGACAGGTGAAAGAACTGAAGCCGGTAATAAAAGACACAATGGACGGCGCATCTCGGAAGACAAAGAGTGAGATCGGCAAAGAGGTGGATGGATTTATGGATATTCGCTATGGGGCCGTGATCAACAACATACAAGAGTTTGTGAGAAAATACGAACCCGATTATGAAAGAAATGAGAATGATCTTGAGGGAATGGGATTTTCTACGGCCCTGTATATGGTGTTCCAGGATTTTAAACATGCCCTTGATTTTTTTATGACGGAGACGGTTAATCCCCGGTTGATACAGTTTATAAGACAGGAAGAGAAGAAGATTTTCAATTCTCTCGACAAGACCTCCGGTTCGTATGATGCACTGGTTCGCGATACGCTTCAGAGATATAAGGAGACGGCAACAAACCTGGGCATCTCTTCAGTAGAGTACACGCCGGGGACAAAGCAGGCAATCGACATCGAAGAGATGAGGAAGAGGGCCGGTCTCAATGTCCCGCCCCTCGTTTCGCCGCTCCGTTACACGGCCAGGGTGCGTGCCGAGGCCGTCATGCGTCTTGGATTCTATAATGTTGCCAAAATGATCAAAAAACTGTTCAGACGGCAGATTCAAAACAAAAAAGAGGTGGGAATCCTCGCCTTGAGAGATGGCATGAAGAGGCTCAAGCAGGAGACGGAGCGATCAATCATATTTCATCTGGGTGACTACAAAGAAAACCTTAAATTTCAGTACCTTTTCAGATTTGTCGATATGGTTTCCAATAAGCTGAGGGATGATCTGTTTGATCGGTTTCGTGTTTTTACGATGGATATATCGGAAATGGCGGGGCTCATAGACAGAGACCAGGCCGACAAGGAAAAAATTCTGGCCGTACTCAGATCCGTGGGAAACGGATCTCAAAAAACGCTGGATCACGTAACCCGTTTGAAAGCTGAAATGGAATAGCACAGT
>CAZOHQ010000350.1:0-2761 GCA_964579455.1 uncultured Syntrophaceae bacterium
TCATGATCCCCTCACTCCGTATATTTCGTACGCTTTTGCGGGTTTCTTCTTCTGCGCGCCGATCGCCTGTTCCGCAATCTTGACGAAATCAGCAACAAGGACATCGCGGCCGCCAAGCCCGATAATATAATTCGTTATCAGGGGGCGCTCCTTCTGATCGTACAGGGCCGATTTGACCTCCGAGCAGAGAGGGCCCGTGGGGGCACCGAACGATATCGCCCGGTCAATAACCGTCAGCGACTTAAGGCCACTAACCGCCTTGAGCAACTCTTCAGTGGGAAAGGGCCTCCAGAGCTTCAGCTTCAGCAAACCTGCCTTCACCCCCTTCTCGCGCAACTCATCGATGGCAACTTCGGCCGTGTCTCCCATGGACCCCATGGTCAGCATAGCGACCTCGGCACCTTCCATCCGGTACGCACCTATCGGCTCATATTTCCGGCCAAACTGCTCTTCCCACTCCTTCCACACTTCCAGAATTATCTTCTTGGAGTTGATCAGAGCATCTTCCTTGGCCATCATGGCTTCGTTGAATATCTCCGGCATCGCCAAGGCTCCCATGGAGACAATATTGTCCGGGTGAACCGCGGCGTACGGTTTGTACGCGGGGAGAAATTTGTCTACCTCCTTCTGACTGGGGAGCATCATGGGTTCCACCACGTGTGTCAGCTGAAAACCGTCCAGGTTGACATTTACCGGCAGCATGACATCACGGTGTTCTGCAATCTTGAACGCCTGGATCATCATGTCTACCGTTTCCTGTCCGTCCGCCGCAAACAGGGAGATCCAACCGGAATCTCTCTGAGACATGATATCACTGTGGTCGTTCCATATATTGATGGGACCGGACAGTGCCCGGTTACCGATTGCCATCACGATGGGAAGGCGCATGGACGGTACGATCGGAACAATTTCAGCCATATACAAAAGCCCCTGTGAACTCGTTGCCGTAAAGGCGCGCGCTCCGGCGCCTGATGCCCCGCAACAGGCGCTCAGGGCGGAATGCTCGGATTCCACACAAATAAAATCGGCATCGAGTCTTCCTTCCGCTACGATATCCGACAGATGTTCCGGTATATGGGTATTCGGTGTGATAGGATAGGCGGCCACAACATCGGGTTTGCACATGGCAACCGCTTCAGCCGCAGCGAGCGCTATCTCCATACCAATTCTTTCAGACATAACCTATCCCTCCTCCACCATCTTTATGGCTCCAGGCCAGCATTCATGGGCGCAGATTCCGCACCCTTTGCAGTAATCAAGATCCGCCATGAAGTATCCGTCGGCATCCTGTGAAATACATCCTTCCGGACAGAAGATATAGCAGACGCCGCACTTGATACATCTGCTGGTGTCGTATGTGGGTCTCGACGCCCGCCAGGTTCCCGTATGATAATCCCGCGTGCTCCCCGGCCTGAACACCATGCATCCCGGGGTAAGTTCCTGCCACGTTTCCGGCCATTTTTTCTCTTTTTCCATAAGACTTATCAACCTCAAGGTGTTTATGAACTAGTTGGCTATTTTGAGCTCCTTATAAGCCCGTTCCATCGCATTTATGTTTTTCTGAGCTATCCTTCCAAACCGCTTCTTCAACGGCTCTCTCACCGATTCAATCTTTACCAGTCCGGTCGCCTTGACGGCCGCCCCGATCATGGTGGTATTGGTAATCGGGACACCCATCTCTTCCCGAGCTATCGTCATAGCATCAACCGTCGCGACGGTTCCCTTGAATCCCGTTTCTTTCTTCACCTCTTCCGGGGACTTGACTGTATTGACAATCAGTGTGCCTTCGGACTTCAACCCCTCGGTGACGTTCACCAGACTCATCAGACTCGCATCAAGGACAATGACGACATCGGGGTTATAAATGCCCGATCTGATCCGTATCTTCTTGTCATCGATACGGTTAAACGCCGCTACCGGCGCCCCCCTTCTCTCGGGACCAAAGCTCGGGAACCCCTGAGCATATTGCCCCTCTCCAATAGCGGCAAGCGCGAGCGTCTCTACCGACGTCACCGCTCCCTGACCGCCTCTTCCATGCCATCGTATCTCAATCATAAGGAAAATCTCCCTTGCTCGAATTCAGAAAACCCGTATTTTAATTCCTAAAATCTTTTCTGTCAATACCTCTTTTAAAAGAAAATGAAAAGTTTTAAACCGACCCCCCGGGCAGAACCTCTTCGTACAGGTCCCTCCCCGCTGCATCATCTATGACAATAAGCGGGAAATCTTCTATCTCCAGGCGCATGATCGCCTCGGGGCCCAGGTCCTCGTAGGCGATAACCTCCGCCTTTTTGACACATTCGGACATCAGGGCAGCGATGCCCCCCATGGCTCCGAAGTAAACTGCCTTATAGCGCGCGATGGCATCCCTTACCGCGGCGGAGCGACTCCCCTTCCCGATCATCCCGCGGATTCCCGCCTCCATCATGAGAGGGGCGTACGCGTCCATCCGGTAGCTTGTCGTCGGCCCGATGGAACCGATGACCCGTCCGGGGCCAGGTGGTGTGGGGGCCGCATAGAAGATCGTCTCGCCGTCCAGTTTCACGGGGAGGGTTTTCCCCTCGGTGATCAGCTGTGCCAGTCTCTTGTGCGCCGTATCTCTGCCGGTGATGATGCTTCCACTCAGGAGTACTCGGTCGCCGGCACTCAGCCCCTCACAAATATCTGCGGTTATGGGTGTATGGATTTTTTGAGGTTCCTTCATGTCTCAGATGACCGCTTCCCCGTGACGCGCCACGTGGCACTGTATGTTGACCGTTAC
>CAZOHQ010000351.1:0-2751 GCA_964579455.1 uncultured Syntrophaceae bacterium
CAGAGGAAAGAAGAACTGAAGAAGGAAGAAGAAGCAAGGAACGAAGAAGAAGCAAAAAAGGAAGAAACTGTTTCCGAAACCGCTGCTGAAGAAGCCGAGACCCCAGAAGGGCCGGATGGTAAAGATTCTGAGACGGGCAATGAGGATGTCACGCAGGGAGCTGCTCCTGTTGAGACAGACGAAGAAAAGGCGGAGGAGGCATAAAAATGGCATATCCAGCAACTAATCGTTCAGCAACTAATCGTTCAGCAACTAATCGGCCAGGGAATTCCAAGCCTAAGTTTTTTCATAAGAGGAAGGTCTGCAGGTTTTGTGTGGATTCGAATATAAAGATTGATTATAAGAATCCGGCTGTTTTGAGGGGCTTCTTGACGGAACGAGGCAAAATCATGCCGAGAAGAATTACAGGAACCTGCGCCAAGCACCAGAGGGCATTGGCAATGGCGATCAAAAGAGCCAGAACGCTGGCACTTTTACCCTATGTAACTGCTGAAAATTAATTTCATTTACGGTCATCTATTAATAAATCATGAGATGTCTGCCGATCGGGCGGGCATCTCTAAATCTCTTAGACTAACAGGTGGAGTATGTTCTGTCTGCCAGGGGGAAGTGTTCCCTATAAAGGCTTTTTCCTAGCCGTTGCGATCACCTCCACTGTCTTCGTCATGGTAGCCGTCATCTCTGTGCTTGGTATATTCGGTGCGTTGATTGTCCCGGTACCGATGCTGTATTATTATTCCAAGCTGGGTAGATTGCACGGTATCCTTGTCTTTGTCCTGTCACTGACGATTGCAATGACCCTATTACGAACTTTGGGGTTTCAAACGGCCTTTGTATATTTTTTTCTTTTAGGCTCTTTGGGACTTATTCTTTCGGAGGTGTTGAGGAAAAAATACTCTATAGAAAAGACAGTAATCTATTCTGTAGGTATCCTTCTGACACTAAGCCTTGCTATCCTTTTGTATATCAGTCTGATTTCCGGTAACGTGCCGTGGAGCATCATAGGGACCTATATATCCGTGATGGTGCAGGAGAACATTGATCTATACTCCCGCACAGGTATTTCCGTGCAACATATTGAACTTCTGAGGGAAAACTCCGACCAGATTGCGAGCATTCTTGCCGGTTTATTCCCCTCTTTTGCCGTTGTGGGAAGCGCTTTCTTCGTGTGGCTGAATATTCTGGAGGGAAAATGGCTGTTCAGTAAGAAGGGGATGTGGTATCCTGATTTTGGTGATCTTTCTCTATGGAAGGCCCTTGATAAAGCGGTCTGGCTTGTTGTAATCTCAGGTATCTGTATCATGATTCCCGTGATGGGATTTCGTATTTTGGGACTGAACATTATGATCGCCCTCATCTTTATATACATCTTACAGGGTCTGGCGATAGTCAGTTTTTTCTTTAACAGAAAAAATGTACCCGTCTTTTTACGGGTTTTTGGATATTTTTTGATCTTTGCTCAGCAGTTTCTGCTTGTTATAGTGGCCGGATTGGGTTTGATTGATACCTGGGCCGATTTCAGAAAACTCGATAAGAAATCGGAATAACTGGTTATTAATAGTTGTGTTTATACGTATGGTGGGTGTGTGATAAATCCGCAAAAATCAAGGTATGAAACTTCGGATGGGAGGAGTTTATATGAAGATCATTTTAAGAAATGATGTTGAATCTGTGGGGAAGGCAGGAGATCTTGTAAATGTTTCAGATGGGTATGCCAGGAATTTTCTGATTCCAAGGGGCTTGGGCATAGAAGCCAGCAGCAAAAGCATGAAAGTCCTGAAAAATGAAATGGACACTGCGGAGAGAAGGGTACAGAAGGAGAAAAAAGCCGCTCAGTCCATGGTTGAACGGCTTGAGGGTGTAACCTGTATTATATCCAGAAAGGTGGGACAACAGGATAAATTGTTCGGCTCTGTTTCCACAAAGGATATAGGAGACGCCTTGCGCGCACAGGGGATAGAGATTGATAAAAGGAATATCATTCTTGAAGATCCGATAAAAAGCCTTGGGGAATTTTCCGTAAAGATAAAATTGCATTCCGGAATATCTGCCGATATCAAAGTCGTCGTTGCCGGTGAAGCATAGAATGAAGGATGTAGATTATTCACTCCACAAGGTGCCTCCGCAAAATCTGGATGCGGAGCAGTCAATCCTTGGTGGTATCCTGTTGGACAATAATGCCCTGAACAATGTCCTGGAAATAGTGGGTAGAGGTGATTTCTACAGCGAGGCGCATAGAAAGATATTTTCGGCAATCCTTGAGCTGTACGAGAAAAATGAACCAAGCGACCTTATTACACTGAGCAATATACTGCGTGACAGTGGGCACCTGGAAGGGGTGGGTGGAGAGGTGTATCTGGCATCTCTTGTCGACGGTGTGCCCTCCGCGGCGAATATAGCCTACTACGCAAAGATAGTTAAGGAAAAAGCCATATTACGCGGATTGATAGGTGCCGCAACCCATATATTGAATAAGAGTTATGATGCCGGTTCCGACATAGACTCCGTTCTTGACGAAGCGGAACACGCGGTGTTCGAGATTTCGGAAAACAAGATAAAACCCGCCTTTTCTCCCATAAAAGAGATAGTAAAAGACACGTTCAAAAACATAGAAAAGCTCTACGAGAAAAAGACTCTCATCACCGGCATCTCAACGGGATTCCAGAGGATTGACGAACTTACCTCCGGGCTCCAGAATTCCGATCTGATAATAGTGGCGGGGCGTCCCAGTATGGGAAAAACAGCCTTTGC
>CAZOHQ010000352.1:0-2750 GCA_964579455.1 uncultured Syntrophaceae bacterium
TGATCAACGCCTCGGTATCAGGAACCTGTTTTACACATGCAACTATGTTCACAATAACCTCCTCTCACCGATGGATGCGGGGCGCTTCCAACGCCCCGTTCCATCACCTAAATTGTAATTAAAATCAAAGGTTCAAAATTGAACCACTTCTCTCTAATCGGTTAATCTATATTCTGTTTTTCACGATGTCGTCCACGACAGAGGGATCAGCCAGGGTTGAGGTATCCCCCAGATCACCGATATCGTTGGCCGCAACCTTCTTCAAAATCCTGCGCATGATCTTTCCGCTTCTCGTTTTGGGAAGACCGTCCGCCCACTGTATCTTCTCGGGAGTGGCGATCGGACCGATCTCCTTGCGCACATGAGCTATCAATTCCTTCATCAGTTCAGGAGTCTTTGCAACGCCGGTATTCACCGTGACATAGGCGTAGATTGACTGTCCCTTCAGTTCATGCGGATATCCGACAACGGCTGCCTCCGCTACTTTCGGATGTTTGACCAGGGCAGATTCGACTTCCGCCGTCCCCATCCGGTGGCCGGAAACATTGATAACGTCGTCGATACGACCCGTGATCTGATAGTATCCGTCCTCATCTCTCCTTGCTCCGTCGCCTGCCACATAGTAGCCGGGGAACTGCTCGAAGTAGGTCTCCTTGAATCTATTGGCATCACCATAGATTCCTCTCGTGATTCCCGGCCAGGGTTTCTTTATGCAGAGGGCGCCCGACGCAACCGTCTCCGTGAATTCCTTCCCCTCATCATCAACAAGGGCCGGCCAGACACCCATGAAGGGTACCGTCGCCATCCCCGGTTTGATATCCGTCGCGCCCGGGAGGGGCGTAATCAGGATTCCACCGGTTTCTGACTGCCACCAGGTATCGACAATGGGGCACTCGCCACGTCCGATGAGATTGTAGTACCAGTTCCACGCCTCGGGATTGATCGGTTCACCTACCGTGCCAAGGATTCTCAGCGACGAGATGTCCGCACCCTTCACCCACTCGTCGCCCTCTTTGGCGATCGCGCGGATAGCTGTCGGAGCCGTGTAGAAGATATTAACCTTGTACTTCTCCACGATCTGCCAGAAACGACTCATATTGGGATAGTTCGGAACCCCTTCATACTGGATCGATGTGGCGCCGTTGCAGAGTGGACCATAAACGATATAGCTGTGTCCGGTAACCCATCCGATATCGGCGGTACACCAGTACATATCCCCTTCCTGATAGTCAAAGATCATCTTGTGTGTATACGCCACATACACAAGATATCCTGCCGTGGTATGCACAACACCCTTCGGCGTCCCGGTGGAACCCGATGTATAAAGGATAAAGAGGGGATCTTCCGCATCCATCCACTCGGGCTCACAGTTGGCATCAACCTTTGCCATCTCTTCATGCCACCAGAGATCTTTCCCTTCCGTCCAGTCACACTTGATCTTGTCGCCGACACGCTCCACAACAATATTTTTCTCAATGGTGGGGCACTGTGCCACCGCCGCGTCCGAGTTTGTCTTCTGAGGGATAGCCTTGGCGCCGCGGAATGTCCCATCGCAGGTAACAAGAACCGTGGCCTGGCTGTCCTGAATCCTGTCCTTCAGCGCGTCGGCGGAAAATCCGCCGAAGACGATGCTGTGGACTGCGCCGATACGCGTGCACGCCAGCATGGAGATAACCAGTTCGGGGATCATGGGCAGATAGATAACGACCCTGTCGCCCTTCTTGATACCCTGGGCCTTGAGGACATTTGCGAACTTGCATACCTCTTCATGCAGCATCTTGTAGGTAATACCCTTCTCCTCACCGGGCTCGTTCCCCTCCCACTGAATAGCTACCTGATCGCCTCGTTTCTCAAGGTGTCTGTCGAGGCAGTTATAGGAAACATTCAGCTTAGCGCCTTCAAAGTACTTGATAGAGATAGGGCCTTTACGGATATCGAAGTTGTACTCCTCGACCTTGTCCCACTTCTTGAACCAGGTCACATATTCATCCGCTATCTCACCCCAGAAGCCATCCGGATCTTCAATGGAACGCTTATAGAGCTTTTCGTACTCTTCCTTACCCTTGATATGGGCCTTTTCCTTTATCCATTCAGGGACCGGATACACTGCTTTCAATGCTACCTTCTCTTCCGCCATCTTTCCACTACCTCCATTTTGTGATTTTCTTTAAACACAAGCGTGATTAAGGACTTCCACTCTCTGTTTCAACCGGAGGAACACCGAGCCAACCTCCGAAGAGCAAACCAAGGTCAGAATATGACTAAAGGTCATACTTAGCTGCGTCAGGTAATCAAAAAACGGGATGTATGTCAAGGAAAAAAAATACCCAAAAATCCAACAAAGTCGAAACATAGGTCTCCGTGGATTAGTTCTTTTCGGGTTTTTGCCCATAAAAACCCTGGCAACCGTTCGGCATCCGTCCTGTACCAGACCCGCTTGTATCTATTATCGTTGTTCACCTGTAAATGGAGCCCTTTGATAGACATCAATCCATCCATATTGCAATGATGTAAGTTTATTCTGTCATCCGTACATAACACAGAGAAGCCAACATTTTCGGTGCTCTGAACCGTTGCGGAAATATTAAAAAATATCTTGACATTAAAACGAATGCGATGTTAGAGCATTTGATATAGCACGTTATTGTAGCTCCGCGGGGGGTGGGGTGTACATGGAATGTGCCCCGAATATGGAGCAGAGGGAGGTGATAGGGGGAAAAATAGATGGTATTTGACTCTGATATGTGCAC
>CAZOHQ010000353.1:0-2740 GCA_964579455.1 uncultured Syntrophaceae bacterium
CGAAATTGATCAGTTCGACGATTTCACCCGCCGAGAGACGATAGTTCAAGGGGATGCCCATAACACCGATCTTGGCCAGCGCAAAATAGGTCTCGGCAATCTCCATGCGGTTGTATGTCATAAAAGCGGCGACTTCTCCCTTTTTGACTCCCAGTGAGAGGAGGCCGTTGCCGAGGGCATTACACCGCAGATTAAATTCCCGATAGGTAAGATGCCTACCGGTGGTAACACAGTAGAATGCCTCTCGGTCACCATACCGTGCCGCAGCAACCTTTGCATAATTTCCCATCACAAAGCTTCCCGTTGCTCGCTCTTTCATTATTCCCTCCTTATTACTGCAACCTCCCGTCTAGCGAAGCAGGGTTCTACCCCCTCGTTTACAGTCGACATCCACAGCCCCCAGCTCCGGATGCGACTAATTCCCCTTGAATATCGGTTCCCTTTTTTCCCACATTGCCGTCACCGCTTCCATCAGATCTTCACTCGGTACGGCGGCAGCATTTTTCTGGGCAATATAGTCAAGCCCCGCATACACTCCGTTATCGCGGCTGTAATTGATAACTTCCTTCACACCCTGGACGGTCAACGGCGGCAGCTTGGCAAGCTCTTCGGCCAGTTCCCTGACCCCGGCATAGAGACTTTTCTGATCATCAAAGAGTTTCGTGATAAATCCCATCTTCAGGGCTTCTTCGCCCCCAAAGTCACGACCCGTGAGGGCAAGTTCCCTGAACCAGCCATGACCGGTGATGTAAGGCATACGTTGCAGTGTGCCGATATCGGCGATGATACCGATTCTCGTCTCACGGATCGAGAAGATCGCATCGTTCGAGGCATAGCGAATGTCGCAGGCACTCGTCAGATCAATTCCGCCTCCGACACAATGGCCGTGAACCGCTGCGATCACCGGTTTCAGACACTTTTCAACGGCAGTCATGCTATCCTGAAGCGAAGATATCCTCCTTCTCAGGGATTCACGCCAGGCGGCCGAACCGTCACCCATAAGGTCCTGCGCCGCCACAAGATCGAGTCCCGCCGTAAAGCTCTTCCCCTCGGCCTTAATAACGATAACCCGCACTTCGGGATCTTCATCGAATTCCGCCATGATCTTCTGCAATTCGTCGAAGAACTCGAAGGTCATCGTATTTCGCTCTTTCGGCCGATTAAAGGTCAGCCACGCAATGTACCCCTCCTTTTCAATCTTGAACACATCCTCTCGACTCATAGCACACCTCTCTCCTTTCGTTTTACGACGCGAAACTTTCGTCGACAATTTCCACAATGGACAGATCTTCGCTCTTGATCGCCTTCGCGGCGGCCTCTGCCTCGGGGAGTACATTCTTAATAAAATACCGGGCACTCAATACCTTGCCCTCGTAAAACGCGGCATCCCTGTTGTCACGAATAAAGGCAACCCAGGCCTCCCTGTCTGACGAAACAACACCCTTCTCCTTCGCCAGTCCATCGAGTTTTTCTTTCGCGATGCCCGCCTGCCACAGCATCATCCAACTCGATACGATCTTTCCCATCATCATCAGGAACGGATAGGCATGACCCACGGGAACCATAAACTTGCCCGCCTTACCGCAATTCGCAAGAAACATTCCCATCTCTCCCAGCAGGTTCACACCGGCCTGGACATCCTCGGCCAGACCGGAAAGACCGGGGACATCTTTATACTTCGCTACGGTACCGCCCATCTCCATCAGGAGATTCATAAAATAGGCGCCCTTCTTCATGCCCAGCTTGCGACCAACCAGATCGAGGGCCTGAATACCGTTGGCACCCTCATAAATCGACGCAATCTTCTCGTCGCGCATGAATTGCTCCACGGGGTACTCTGAACAGTATCCGTACCCACCGTAAACCTGTATCGCCTGCTCCGTCACCTTGAATCCCACATCGGTACAGTATCCCTTGACAATGGGTGTGAGTATCTCCAGAAATCCATGCCACTTGTCCTTCTCGGCTTCATCTTCAGCAATCGCTTCCCTGTCCACCGCGTATGATGCGAAGTAAAGCAATGCCCTCATGCTGTCCACACTTGACTTCATCCAGAGGAGCATGCGACGTACGTCAGGATGTTTGATAATGGGAACTTTGGGTGCATTCGGATCTTTGAAATTTTCGAGGGATGATCCCTGGATTCTATCCTTCGCGTACTGGAGCGCGTGAAGGTATGCGATGGATGCAACTCCGACTCCCTGCATCCCCACACCAATTCTCGCCTCGTTCATCATCTGGAACATGACCTTCATGCCCTGACGTTCTTCACCGAGGAGTTCGGCGTAGCACTCTCCGTTGTCCCCAAAGTTCATGGTGCCCGTGGGGGCGCTGTGGAATCCCATCTTTTCTTCTATCTTTGCGATTTCATAATCGTTGCGTCGTCCCAGCGTTCCGTCATCATTGACGAGATACTTAGGCACGAGAAATATGGAGATGCCCTTCGTCCCCGCGAGATCTCCTTCTATACGGGCCAGAACGGGGTGAATGATATTTTCCGTCAAATCCTGATCCAGACCGGTGATAAATGACTTGGTTCCCTGAATCTTGAATGAACCATCGGGTTGCCTTATGGCTTTGGTGCTGATGTTGCCCAGGTCGGATCCGGCATTAGGCTCCGTGAGGCACATGGTACCGTTCCATTCGCCGGAAACCATCTTCGGCAGGTATTTGGCCTTCAGTTCCTCCGTGCCGTATGTCTCGATGAGATGCGCTGCCCCTTGACCGAGGAATCCCAGGA
>CAZOHQ010000354.1:0-2723 GCA_964579455.1 uncultured Syntrophaceae bacterium
GAATTCGACGGGAGAAGGAAAAAGAGGGTTCTCGTGAAGATTATTGGCGAATAAAGATGCTCATATTGTTGTCATTATTCCATACGTTCTTGTGAGTGCCGGATTTTTACGGTACAATTACCTGGTCGTTTCAGTGGCAACACAATCGCATCACGGTTTCCGGGGTGCTGTTTCCCGCATGTAAGAAAAGGAGAAGGATTATGGATAGAAAAGCGTTAATCGATATGTTGAACAGGGACCTTACTGATGAACACGCCGCGGTGGTGCGGTATCTGATCCACAGCTACCAGGAGGGCGAGGATACACCGGTCGGCGCCAGCCTGCTCTCTCGCTGCCGTGAGGAGATGTGGCACATGCACTGGCTGGGGATGATTATCGGCGAACTGGGGGGAGAACCGGACTTTTCGATCGGGCCCTATCCCTTAGATCCCACCAGCAGGGCGACCATGCTGAAATCGTATATTCAATATGAGGAGAAGTTGATACCGCACTACAACGCCGAGGCGGAGAAGGTTGATGATCCCCATATCAGGCGCGTCCTGAAGCGCGAGGCGTGGGAGTCGGCCGTCCATGCCCGGCGGTTCCAGCGGCTGATCGAGAAGCTCTCTCCCGAAGATGCGGACGCTCTTCCCGAGGGGGGGCACGAACTGCCATTGGCCTTCGCTGAGAATCTGCAGGAGGAACTCCTGAATAAATATACCGAGATGCTGCAGCACATCCGCAGTTCATGGGTCTTCCAGAACGAGGAAAAGGCGGGATGGAGGATTATGGACCAGGCGATGGAGAAGATGAAGCACCTCGCCATCTTTGCCGAGGCCCTTGCCGAAGACGGGGCGACACTCCCGTTCAAACCGGGTTCGATCAATATGAGTCGCGCGGTCGGCGACGCTTTTCAGAAGGCCGTCGATGATCTCCAGGCGGGAGGTGAGCGGTACCGAGTGTTGCAGAAGAATGACGAGGTTCGGAAGCACTCCGGAAGCGTTCTGAAGATGGGTCTTGCGGTCCAGCAGATCGATTACCAGAAGGAAGAGATTGATGGCTGGCTGAAGAAGTAGCGGTCGCTTCGTAGTTTACATACCGAGAGTGTTTGCTGATCAGACCACCTTACGGAATTTAGGGAAGACGAAGAAAAAAACTATCGTAAACAGGCACAGCAAAAGGCCGGCAATTCCCAGCGAATCGGCGGTTCCGATCTCTTCGGCAAGGGCTCCAAAGGGTACGGCACTCAAGGGCATAACTCCGAAGGTCATCATGCCCATACTCACAATGCGGCCGCGCATTTCGGGAGACGAATAGGACTGCATGAGGGTCATATTGAGGGACATGAAGACGGCACTCAGAACGCCGATGATCATCAGGGCGGGCAGGGCCGTTGTATAGGAGGTGCACCGGGAAAACAGTACCAGTGCGGTCCCCCAGACAAAAGCGTTCGCCACAAGAATTGCCCCGCGTTTTCTCAGATGATAGAGAGAGGCAAGCCCCATCACGCCGATAAGAGATCCGATGCCGACGCATGTCATCAGGAGTCCCAGGCCGTCAGACTGAATATTCAGAACTTCCCTGCCCCATGCCGGCAGGAGCGCCAGATATGGAAATCCGAAAAGGGCCGGCACAAAATTCATAATGACAAGCCCGAGGAGGAGGGGATTCCCGGCGGCATATTGGAATCCTTCGCGTATATCCGCAACTATCCCCTTGCCGGAGCTGTCGTTCGATTGAGTCTTGCCCTCTTTGATCAGGGCTGTGCTGAGAACGGAAAAGGCATGAAAAAGGGCGATCAGATAGAATACTCCCGCTGTGTCCATAAAGACAATAAGTACGCCAGCCAGTGCCGGTCCGATGATCCGCGTTATGTTCATACCCGCGCTGTTGAGGGAAATGGCATTCATGAGGGTTTCTCGGGGTACGATATCTGATGTGATTGATTGTCGGCTGGGCATGTTGAATGCCGCCAGGGTGCCGTTGCAAAATCCGATCACCAGAAGATGCCAGAAAAGGATAAGGCCCGTCATGTCCAGTGTCGCCAGAAACAGGGTGAGGATCGCGTTTCCGCCTTGACTCAGCAGTATTATTTGTCTTCGTGGAATGCGGTCTGCGAGGACTCCTCCGAGTATCGATACGAAGGTCAATGGCAGGGCGAAAGACATCATGACCAGTGCGAGCGCCAAAGGGGAATCATCGGTCAGGCGAAGGACAAGCCATCCGCGAGTGACCTGCTGCATACCCACCGCCATAAAGGAAAAAAGGGTTCCGAGCCACAGCCAGCGGTAGTCGCTATACCGGAATGACTGAAAAACCGAAAAGACCCTGCGACGGGGTAACGGTCGGGATTTTCCTCCTTTATGGTCCGGTTGGCATTTTTCCTGTTGATCTATCTGGGGATCCATAATGCTTACTGGCGCCGTAGGAGATGTCGAGGTCTACACGGGCGGGACAGCCTCATCTGATAATTTACCATTAGCCCAACTTTATCCTCTTTTTAATAAAAAGCAACAAAAGAAAGGGCTTTTTAGTGATTACGTACGCACAACCTGCCCCTCTTTAATCTATTGAATCCTTAAAAGTAGATTCTGAAATAAATTTTGTCTCTTCAGTAAACCGGTCATTGTCGGTACAAAAAACAGTTGACATATTAGAATCATCATTCTAAAATAATCATACTATGGGAAGAAAAGCACGGTTTAATAAAGATCATTTTGTAGATGCGGCGTTGAACCTTCTTT
>CAZOHQ010000355.1:0-2705 GCA_964579455.1 uncultured Syntrophaceae bacterium
TGTACGCTTCGATTGCGTGGATAAGCGCATCCATTCCCGTAGCCGCCGTCACATGGGGCGGAAGTCCAATGGTGAGCTCCGGATCCACAATGGCTGCCGATGGATACATATAGGGACTGACGATGCCCTTTTTGAGTTTCTCGCCTTCATCGGAAAGAATGGCGATAGGGGTCACTTCACTTCCCGTACCGGCCGTAGTGGGCACCATAATGGTGGGCAGACCCGGGTTCGGTATCAGATCTATCCCGAAATATTTTGAAATGGGACCTTCGTTCTTTACCATTATTGCCGTTGTTTTCGTAATGTCGATAGGGCTTCCGCCACCAAGCCCTATAAGTAGTTTCGCCTTTTCTTTCTCAACCATGGCGACACAGTCCGCCACGATTTCAAAGCGGGGATCCGGTTCCACTCCGTCAAATATTCCATATGTAACTCCAGCTGCTTTAAGAGAAGCTTCAACCGGTTCTGTCAGACCCGCACCTATAACTCCCTTATCGGTGACGATCAGCACCTTGCCAATTCCTCTTTTTTTGACCTCATCCCCTATTGTCTTGATTGCACCAGGACCCATAACAATCCTGGGCGTAGTACTGAATACACTTGTCATCTTCCATTCCTCCTCTTGAGTTTATTTGCGGTGAAGTGCCATGACACTGTTCATTCTTTATTTCGCGTCATACATACGTGAAAATTCTTTTCTGAGATCACCCCTGAAATCGGGATGGGCGATATTGATCAGGGCTTCGGCCCTCTGATGTACAGACTTGCCTCTCATCTCGGCAATCCCGTATTCCGTCACAATATAATGGACATCTGTTCGCGTTGTCGTTACGATCGCCCCCTCATCAAGATGCGATACAATCCGGGACAGCTTCCCTTTGGCGGCCGTTGAGTGGAACGCAATTATCGAACGCCCTCCCTTTGACCAGGCGGCTCCTCTCACAAAATCGGCCTGTCCTCCGGTCCCGCTGAACTGTTTGTAGCCGATAGTTTCGGAGGCAGCCTGACCGGTAAAATCAACCTGCAGAGAAGAATTGATGGATACCATGTTGTCATTCCTGGCTATGATTGCCGGGTTATTCGTGTAATCTACCGTAAACATCTCCACCTTGGGATTGTTGTGAATAAACCGGTACAGCTTTTCCGTCCCCATAAAAAAGGTGGCAACCATCTTGTTTGGATGGAAATTCTTCCGCGCGCAGGTAATAACACCCTTATTAACCAGGTCAACGACTCCGTCGGAAAACATCTCCGTATGTATCCCCAGATCTCTTTTGTCATTCAGGAAACCCAGCATCGAATCCGGAACGGCACCTATGCCCAGTTGCAGGCAATCCCCGTCCCGTATCAATTCGGCGCAGTATCCTCCAATCGCCTCATCGATCGGTCCTATTTTCGGCGGCTGCATCTCAATGGGCCTGGAGTCGCACTCAACGATATAATCTATGTCGGATACATGAATAAACGCGTTGCCCAGCGTCCTGGGCATGTGAGGCGTTACCTCCGCAATGACAATCCTGGAACTTTCCGCCGCGGGCTTCGTATAGTCCACAGATATGCCGAACGAGCAGTATCCATGTTCATCGGGCGCGGAAAGCATGCAGAGGGTAACATCCACCGGCAGGATCTTTTCAGTAAAGAGACCGGGGATCTGGCTGAAATGGGAAGCGGTAAAAATGGCCCGTCCCTCGTGAATGGCCTTCCTGCTCGTCGCACCGGCAAAGAGAGAATTGTGAATAAAATGAGTTGAGTTTTCAGGCAGACAGTATTCGGAAGGTCCCATCGATACCATGTGAACTATCTCAACATTTTCGTAGGCCTCTTTATTGTCCACCATCGCCTTTAACAATATCTCCGGTGAGCCGGACGCATGTCCCACGACAACCCTGTCTCCCGACTTGATCTGCTTAACTGCTTCCTGTGCAGTCGTGAGTTTGCTTTTATATATCTCTCTCCAGTCCATTCAGCGCCTCCACTTCTAGTATGTTTTCAATGAAGCCTTCGACATCCTGCGGGCTGGTCACAACCCACACGGGATATCCCTCAAAGGGCGTCAGATCAACGCAGGCGGTGGGGCAGCCGACTACGACAAGAACCCCTTCAACATCCCGGTCCTCGTACGAAACAAACTCGACCCTGCCCGCCAGGCGCCTCTTGATAGACACCACCGCCTGTACCCGATCGTACTGCGGGGCACAACCCCCGCAGTACTTCAGGCCGATCTTGCGTATGTTATTCATCCTCCGGAATACCGCTCAGTTTCTTGGCGACCTTCTGCTTTGCCTTCATATTGACCTGCCGGGAGATCATGATCCGCTGGGCCTGGGGTGAACCGGCACCGTGCATCGACTCGGTCAGATAGCCGACAGCGGCCGTCCCCAGTGTGATGTTCTCTATCAGGCGTAGTATCCGCATTCTGTATTCCGTGGGGAATTCCGCATTTCCCTTGTAGTATTTCTCGATCCACTTGCCGACTTCCGGTGAGCGAAAGTCCTCCTCGGATGGCAGTGTCACCATCAGCCCACCGGCAATATCCTGGGCCAGGCGGGCAATCTCGTAGGGAAATCGTGTCACATTCTGCTTGCAGACATTGGCGAGGAGCGTATTGACGTAGTAGGTGCCACTCGGTTCTTTATGGCCTTCGGATGCACAGGCAATAGAGCCGCAGAACAGGGTCTCGTTGAGGTGGTTCATCTCGATGATCT
>CAZOHQ010000356.1:0-2699 GCA_964579455.1 uncultured Syntrophaceae bacterium
ACCCTGCGACTGTTCCTTGGAAGCCGCAGCTATTTCGGCCACAAGTTCCCCCACCTTCGAGGTGCTGGCAGCCACCTCGGAAAATGCCTCGTTTGTATCGGCGACAAGTACCGCCCCTTCCTTGACCTTCTTGACCGTAGCTTCAATCAATTCAGACGTATTCTTGGCAGCATCCGCCGACCGTATGGCAAGATTCCGTACCTCCTCCGCCACAACGGCGAATCCGGCACCCTGCTCACCGGCGCGGGCAGCCTCAACGGCCGCGTTAAGGGCCAGAAGATTTGTTTGAAAGGCAATCTCATCGATCGTTTTGATGATCTTGGAGGTCTCTTCACTCGCCTTGGAGATCTCTTCAATGGAACCGGTCAGGTCGTTCATCGATTCCCCGGCCTTCGTAACGATCTGCTCGGCGTTTTTCATCAGCGTATCAGACTCGCTGGCGTTAGCGGCGTTGCCTTTTGTCATGGCCGCCATCTCCTCAAGGGACGATGATGTCTCCTCAATTCCCGATGCCTGCTCGGCAGCTCCCTCCGCGAGGGACTGGCTGGAGGCAGAAATCTGACCGGCAGCGGTGGCTACCTGATTTCCACCCTCGTTGAGATCGTGCACAATTCTCGTGATAGGAACAGTGATGCTCCTCGCAAAGAAAAGGTACAGCACAAAAGCGGCGATGAAGAAGATGATACCAACGACAAGCACGATGTTGCGAACCGCACGTGCAGGAGCCAGAAATTCTTCGTCAGGCAGGTTCAATGCCACGCTCCACCCTGTCAGCGGTACCGGGGCATAACCGCAACTTTTGGCAACCCCATCGAATGTATATCCTAAAGAACCGGCCTGCCCAGAGATCATCTTAGCGGAAACTGCTTCCATGCCCGCCAAATTAGCCATGTTCAGGCTGAGTATATGTTTTTTAACGGGATGGGCGATCGCCAGCCCTGTTTTATCCGCCACAAAGGCATACCCTGTCGTGCCTACCGTGGTCTTGCCGATCAGATCGTTGAGGAATTCTATGTCCAGTGTATTGGAGATCACTCCGATGATCCTGTTATCCGCTGAATATATGGGTGCGGCAACGGGGACAAACGTTTTTCCACTAACCTTGTTTATGCCGACTTGTCCTATATTCGCCCTGCCGGACAGGGCATCTTTAAAGTACTGCCTGTCGGCAATCGACACGCCTATATATTTTTTGTCTGATGCGGCAATGATTTTGCCGTCCGATCCCACGGCAATAATTACCTGGTAATCCTCACCCAGGCCCCTGGTATTCTTAAACCTCGTAAGTTTCTGGGTTAATGAATCGATCTCTTCAGAAGCACCCTCAGCGCCTTCTTCGGCGACCGCCGTTGCCGCCGCGATGGTTGCATTCCCAACAGACAGGTCTTTTGCCAGTTTCATCTCTCCCTTCAAGACATTGTCTATCCCGTCGGCAAGGGCCTTTGTGATGCCGGCCAGTTGCTCATATTCCAAGGCCTTCAGAGCCGTGGTCGAGTTATACACGGCAATAGAGCCGACAATGATAAGCGGGAGTATCATGGTTATTGTCCCGACCAGGATAAGTTTTGTCGCTAATCTGAATTTCTTCATTTGGTATGCCCTCCATGTTTTTTAATGGTTTCTTCGAAAACAACCTCGTCTGAGATCCGGAAAAAGTAGTGCAGACATCTGCAGAAACCATACTTTCACAGAGGCTTACCGCGCCTGTGATGAAATGCTGATGAAATGGCACACCGGTTCCAATCTGTTTTTTAAAGGGTTGTAACGTCTTTTATTCCTCTATGGCATCAAGCATGGATATTTCGTTGGTAGTCAATACCCTGTCAATGTCGAGGAGAATCTTAATGTTCCCGTCTATCTTGGCCATTCCCGATATAAATTTGGTGTCCAGGCTCGCACCGAAGGTTGGCATATCTTCAATGTTTTCCTCTTTTATGTTCAACACCTCGGAAACTGAATCAACCACGATCCCCATCTGAATCGCTCCCGCACCCCCGTCAATTTCGACCACGATGATACAGGTCCGCTCGGTATGCTCAACCTCCTCCATCCCGAACTTGAGCCGCAGGCCTATCACGGGAATCACCTTTCCGCGGAGATTGATCACCCCCTTGACAAATTCGGGAGTTCGGGGCACCGTGGTAATCGACATCAATCCGATGATTTCCTTGACCTTCAGGATTCCTACGCCATATTCCTCGTTGGCCACCGCGAATGTAAGGTATTTCCCCTCGCGCTCTACTTGCGCCTTAATCATTTGATCCGCTATCTTTGCTGATTGTGTCATATGTTCATTCCTCCTGTTCTCGTTTTACGTTTTGCCCCTGTCATTTATTCTCTCCCATACACACATCGACTGCAAAAGAACCGGCATCGATTTCGAAAGGGATCACAATGCTCGGTCCGGCCATGACATGACAGATCGAGTGATCTTTACCGGTGACCACCGTCGGGATCGCACTCTGGAGGCTGATGCCCATCGCTTCTAATTTCTTTCTGGCCGTACCGGATACCATATTGGTAATCTCGCCAACGGCATCCTGAATATCCCCGTTCATCTCGGTTATCTCTTCGCCCAACATGTTGGAAACAATTCTGATGATACATCCCTCACTGAAGCTCAAGGCGAGAGAACCGTTCACAACCCCCGTCAGACCGATTATCCCCGAAATATCCCCTCTGGCTATACGATCCTTCTT
>CAZOHQ010000357.1:0-2677 GCA_964579455.1 uncultured Syntrophaceae bacterium
ATTTTCGTGATCAGCTCACCAAAGAAGCAAAAGACGCAGGGTTGTTACGTTGATCATTACTCCAAAAAGATTAAAGCATCTGATGAGAGATCTTCAACTTATTCCATATCTGGAGATTTGATAAAAATTTTAAGGCAGTTACTTTTGATGTGTTTTATGGTGTGTGAGGAGACAATTTTTCAAACAGCAATTTCAATGATTTGCAGGGGTCACGGTTACAAAATGGTTACATTGACCCATATAAAGAAAAAGGGGTCGTAGCTTTTTCAGCCACAACCCCTTGAAATTACTGGTGCCTGGGGAGAGAATCGAACTCTCACAGCGCTAAGCGCCGAGGGATTTTAAGTCCCTTGCGTCTACCAATTCCGCCACCCAGGCACACAATCCATATATCCAACAGGAATCCGGCGGACTCGGTCTCCGATCTTAATCCAACCTTTATTCCTTCTGACTCCCGGGTAGTTACTATTATTTTTACAAAAACATGTCAAGGTTATATTGAGTACCCTTCAATTACAATTAATTGCCCAGGCAGGAGCATTCCCGCTTGAAGACCAAACGAATGCTGTGATAAGAAGACACCCGTGTCGAAATGGGAATTTCAAATCAAGGAGGTTATGCCCCGGGATGCAGGAAGTTGATATCATCATATCAGGAGGAACAATCCTCACGTCGGACAAAAAAGATTCTATCATTCATAGCGGCTCCATCGCCATAGACGGAGACACGATTGTCGGTATCGGCAGATCCGAAGAGATAGAAACGCGATTTTCAGGCCGCAGGACCATAGATGCCGGCAATTGCCTGACCATGCCCGGACTCATAAACAGCCATACGCACGCGGCCATGACATGCTTCAGGGGTATAGCGGACGATATGGAGCTGATGGACTGGCTGAACAACTATATATTTCCAGCCGAAGCCAAAAATGTGAACCCGGAACTGGCCTACTGGGGCAGTCTGCTCGCCTGCGCGGAGATGATCAAATCGGGCACGACAACCTTCAGCGACATGTATATTTTTGAGGATGAAACCGCACGGGCGGCGAAAGAGGCCGGGATGCGCTGCCTTCTCGGCGAAGTCCTCTTCGATTTTCCGTCGCCGAACAGTAAGACACCCGAAGAAGGCTTGGAATACTCAAGGATGCTCATTGAGAAGTGGATGGATGATCCCCTGGTCAACATCATGGTCGAACCACATTCCCTGTATACCTGTTCCCCTTCCCTTCTCAAAGATGCCAAGGCCCTTGCGGATCAATACCATGTACCCCTGGCCACTCATCTACTCGAAAACAAAGGGGAAGTAAAACAGCTGGAGGAAAAGCTCGGCAAGAGGGCAACCTCCTTCCTCAAGGATATCGGCTATCTCAATGAACGATTTGTCGCCTTCCACTGTGTCTGCATGGATGAAGAAGATATACAGATCTTCGCCGATCATGGCTGCAAGGTCGTACACAACCCGGAAAGCAACATGAAACTTGCATCGGGAGTTGCCCCCATATCAAGCATGTTGAAGCATGGTGTCGTTGTCGGGATTGGAACCGACGGATGTGCCAGCAACAACAATCTTGACATGATCCAGGAGATGGATTCGGCGGCAAAGCTGGAGAAAGTCGCCAGATATGATCCGACGGTCATGTCGGCACAAACAGTGACTCGTATGGCAACCTGCGAAGGGGCAAAGGTTCTGGGTATGGATACCATTGTCGGCGTTTTGGAACCGGGCATGAAGGCCGACATTATCATTATTGATCTGAACAAGCCGCACCTCACCCCCCTGTATAATGAGTACTCGACACTCGTGTATGCGGCGAACGGCTCCGATGTCATCACTTCAATAATCAATGGCAGGATCGTCATGGAAAACCGTCAGCTCCTCACCATCAGCGAACGTGAGGTCATGGATCACGTAAACGAAATTTCACGGCAGGTAAAAAGGGGCATGGGGCTGCAATAGCATAGGGACTAGAGGAAAGAGGACCAATACGTGGAGGAAAGAGAGACCCTCGATTTACTGATCAGTGGCGGGACACTCCTCACCATGTCGCATGACATGAAGGTCATAGAGGACCCGGTAATCGGCGTACGAGACGGAACTATCCTCTTCATAAGGGAGAAAAAAGACGATCCTTTCCTCTATGACGCAAAAGAGACGATTGACGCATCCGGATCGGTCATCATGCCCGGTCTCATCAACACGCACACCCACCTTCCCATGGTTGCCTTCAGGGGAATGGCCGATGACCTGGCGCTTATGGACTGGCTTCACAACCATATCTTTCCCGCCGAGGCACAATACGTCAACAGGGAGATGGTCTATCATGCCTCCATGCTTTCCATCGCCGAGATGATCCTTTCGGGCACGACCACCTTCTGCGACGTATATTTTTTTGAAGACGGTGTCGCCGAAGCGGCAATCGACGCGGGAATGAGGGGCATGCCCTGTCAGGGATTTACCGACTTCCCGACGTCGGATATTCCCGACCCTTCAAAGAGAGCCTCTGTTGCGGAGGCATTTATCAAGAAATGGTCCGATGCCTCACCCCTGATACACCCCGCCCTCTTCTGCCACGCGCCCTACACATGCTCGCCGGAAACGCTTACCATAATAAAGAACATCGCACGAGATTTCGATGTGCCATTTCTCATACATCTTTCAGAAACAAAAGGCGAAGTAG
>CAZOHQ010000358.1:0-2672 GCA_964579455.1 uncultured Syntrophaceae bacterium
TGTGGTCGTACCTGGATGAATGTCTGACACGTCTTGAAAGATTTAATACGCCTCCCGAGATGTTGCGCATAGCACGCCTGTACGTCGAGAAGTACGATGTTTTGAATATCAGGATAGCGTTGAGGGTGATCCTGAAAAAGGAGCCCTCTTCTCTGGTACCGATCGGCAAGATCCACAGCGCAGGGCACCTGCACGAGATGTCTGCCCTGAGAGAGAAAGATGATCTGTCCTCGATCCTCGCTGCATGTAATCTGGGGGGCTACATCCAGGCGATAGAGAACGTCAGCGAAAAGGATGCGCAATCCGTATCAGGAGGAGAAGTTGCCCTGCAAAACCTCTATCACCAGAAAATGCTGGGGGCATTCCGGGGTATGGACGATGAACATCTCCTCGAGAAGGCATTCAAGATCGGTATCGATACGGCAAACCTCCAGACGGTCTTTCGGATATCTCTCGGAGGCAATCATACCGCAGGCGCATCGGTCCTCAACGGTGGCCGTATGTTTTCGGAAAGCACCGTGCAGGAATTGCTCACACTGAAGATGTCCGAAATAACAGGAAGACTGGAAAATACCGGATACCATATAATGGAGCAGGATGTATCCACGGGGTATGAAAAGGGCGGCCAGATCACAGCGGTAGACAAGATAACGGAGAAACACAGATTCAGGATGCTCAGCGATATTCTTTCTCCCAGGATCCTGTCCACCTCCAATATGATATGGTATCTTCTGCTCAAGGAATGGGAGATACGGAATCTGAGGCTGATCTTCAAGATGCTCGCAGACGGGATACCGCCGGCGGAGATAAGGGATCTGGTGATCACGGCATGATTGAAAATATAACCGTAGCCGTCATAGGCAGCAGGGATCAGACAGCTCTGATGAGACTTGCCGGTGTTGAGAAGTACCGGATCATTGAGGATGAGGGAGACGCTACCCCTGAGAAGGTCAGGGAGGCACTGACGGAATTGGCAGGCGACAGCACCGTCGGAATCATCATGATACCGGAAAACTGGGGCAGGTTTGCGGCAGATACGATGAGGTACCTGCGGGAGAGCAAGAGGAGTTCGGCTATTATGATAGAGATCCCTGAAGGCTTTAAGACAGAAAAACAGGATGTTAAGGAGTACTACAAGACATACACCAGGAAGCTGATAGGATTTAACGTGAATTTCTGACGGTGAAACCGTTGGGATTCACTACAGACCAAACATACAACCAAAGTGAGGCATGACCTATGGGGAAGATCTGGAAAATTTCGGGACCCGTCGTAATCGCCGAGGGTATGAGGGGAACTCAGGTATATGAGGTCGTCGATGTGGGTGATGAAAAACTCACGGGGGAGATCATCGGTCTTGAGAGGGACCAGGCGGTCATCCAGGTATACGAGGATACCGTTGGTCTTAAGGTCGGTGAACCGGTGACGGGAACAGGTCATATCCTCATGGTGGAACTGGGACCCGGACTGGTCGGGAATATCTATGACGGAGTCCAGAGGTCTCTTGTCACCATGATGGACGACATCGGCGATTTTCTTGTGCGCGGTGTTCGAACAGACCCCCTTGACCGGAAAAAGAAATGGCACTTTACCCCGTCCGTAAAGGTGGGCGATGCCGTACAGGAGGGTGATATCATCGGATCTGTTCCTGAGACGGGCCTTATAGAGCACAGGATCATGGTGCCGATAGGGACTCAGGGTACCATCTTGGAGATATCTGAAGGGGATTTTACCATAGAAGAACCCATCGCGCTCCTGGAGTACGAAGGTGAAAAAAAACCTCTGACCCTCATGCAGAAGTGGCCTGCACGAAAACCCAGAATATACAAACAGAGATTTAATCCCGAAGATCTTCTGGTGACCGGCACGAGGATCATCGACTACCTCTTTCCCCTGGCACTGGGAGGAAAGGCCGCCATACCCGGAGGATTCGGGACCGGCAAGACCGTCACCCTGCAGCAGATGGCCCGATGGTCCCAGACACAGTTGAACATCTATGTCGGGTGCGGTGAGCGGGGAAACGAGATGGCGGACGTCCTCCACAGTTTCAAAAAGCTGAGAGACCCCGCGACAGACAGACTCCTGCAGGAAAAGGAGATCTTCATCGCCAACACGTCCAATATGCCCGTTGTCGCACGTGAGATCAGTATCTTTATCGGTATTACCATGGCCGAATATTTCAGGGACATGGGATATGACGTCCTCCTGGTGGCCGATTCGACATCCCGATGGGCAGAGGCGATGAGAGAAATCGGTGCGAGACTTGAGGAAACCCCGGGAGAGGAGGGGTTCCCTACCTATCTGGGCTCCCGGCTCTCAGCCTTCTATGAACGGTCCGGGAGGGTCGAATGCATCGGGAACCCCAAGCGGATGGGATCGGCGACGGTGATCGGTTCCGTCAGTCCCCCCGGTGCCGATTTCAGCGAACCGGTAACCCAGGCAACCCTCAGGATCGTTGACGTCCTCTATTCACTGGATGTCGCCCTTGCCAACAAGAGACACTTCCCGACCATCAACTGGCTCCAGAGCTACAGTCTCTACACCGATGCGGTTGATACGTGGTGGACCAAGATCAGTCCTGATTACAGTGATATCAGAAACAAGGCCCTGATCACGCTCCAGCACGAAGCGGATGATCGATACCGCCGGAATTCGGCGAAAAAGCAAGATCA
>CAZOHQ010000359.1:0-2649 GCA_964579455.1 uncultured Syntrophaceae bacterium
GGATCTTTATAGATAATCCGTCCCGGCTCCGTCTCTTTCTTCCACAGTTTCTGGCGAAGGATCTCGTTTTCTCTCAGGAGGGTTTGCCGTTCTGAAATTCTGTCAATAAGGATGATCAGTTCGTCCAGATTAATGGGTTTGCTGATATAATCAACGGCGCCGAGCTTCATGGCATCCACCGCCGTCTCTATTGTGCCGTAAGCGGTCATCATGATGACGCTGATTTCCGGGTTGATGTGCTTTATTTTCTCCAGCACTTCAATTCCGTTCATTCCCGGCATTTTGAAATCAAGGAGGAGCAAATTGAAATGACCGTCCCGTACCTGTTGTATAGCGGTATTCCCATCTTCGGCTTCCGCGACCTTATGCCCTTCACTGGCAAGGAAATCCTTAAGCATTTCTCTCTGCGACTGCCCATCTTCAACGACCAGTATATTCAATTCACCCATTACTCCTTACCCTTCCCCCTCTTTTCCCTGGGGAGCAGAACATCAAAGGTTGTTCCCGAACCCACTTCGCTTTCAACGTGAATCTCTCCTCCGTGGCCTCGTATTATCTCATGTACCAGGGAAAGTCCGAAGCCAAGACCCTTTTCTTTTGTTGTATATTCCGGGTTGAAGATATGATTTATCTCGTCTTTCGTCAACCCGCAACCGGTATCCGATATCTTTATGCTTATCATGCCTCTTCCATCCGGTTCGGCAGAGATAGTGATGGTGCCTCTGCCGGGGATGGCCTCCATCGCGTTCTTCAGGATGTTGTAGAAGGCCTGTCTCAACTTGTCCACATCCACGGGTGTCATCAGAGGGTTGTCATCTTTCCAGACGGTTTTTATGGCAATGCCCTTGAGATCGGCCTCTTCCCGTATGAGACTTACAATTCTCTCCAACATATCGGTGATGGAATGGTCGCTGAATTCCAAACGGCGGTTTCGGGAAAAGATGACAAACTCTTCTACAATCCTGTTCAGGCGCTTTATCTCGTCGCTAATAATATCAGTAATTCTTTGAAATCCTTTTTTCTTCTCCTCTTCATCAGGGGGATATTCACGCCGGATTCTCTGGCTGGCTATACTGATCGCGTTCAGAGGGTTACGGATTTCATGGGCTACTCCGGCTGCGAGTTGGCCGAGCGCGGACAGCTTTTCAGCCTGCTGGAGACGTCCTCCCATTTCTTCCATTCTCTGTGAATATCTTCTCTGGTTGAGGAAGAGAGCAAACATTGACAGGATGCCTATTGCCATGATGAAAATCATGGACACGACCATTCTATTCCTGTTTTCCCTGAGTATCATATTACAGCTTTCATGATTAAGGCCAAGGCGGGCGAATCCCACGACCTTGCTGTCGAGACGCACCGGAACGGTAATCTCCAGGAGTTCGTATACGCCGGAGGTTACCCTGTGGCTTGTCTTTTCCAGTTTTTCGTTCATAATATCGAGGGCAATATCATCGATCCTGTCGAAGCCTTCCCTGATATCACCGGCCTGGCCCAGCACTCTGCCATTTCGGTTTATTACCGCGAGATAGGTCAGTCCCTGGCCAAGACCAACTTCTTCAATAGCCTTCATTATGGCAATCTTGGTACTCCAGTACCTTAACCCCGCAGTGTCGAGGGCCAGCAATATGGTACCGCTTCCGTCCTTGCGGCGAAGAGCGATATATCCTATCTCGTTGAGTTTCCCATACCTGTTAAAGAGGTCTATAATCAGGTCATCATCTCCTGCCCTATTCTGTTTCGTTCCGGGCAAGAGATCTTCGAGGAACTCCCTGCTCTTTAAGACTATTCTGCCGTGCTCATCGAGAACGGCAATAAGCCACAGGTTTTCACGGTCGGCAATGACTCCCAGGTCTTCTTCGTCCAGGTGTTCAGCCTTCCATTGTGCGTCAATTGTGCGTGCCAGGGTAACGAGACCTCTCGTGAGGGCCTTTTGAGGAGAAAATTTCTCTTCGTTGAAGGGAACAAAGGTATTTTTATTCTCCGCCTTATCTTTTTTGAGCGTCTGGTACAGGTCGGCGAGATTTTTCTGGGCCACATTTTCCACGGCTGTTATGATATCAAGGCCCCTGCTTTCCATAAAGCCCAGCAGTGCTTTGTCAAGACGTCCCAGGTCCATGATTCCCATAACAAGTATGAGAAAGAGAAAAAGCAACATAACGAGGGCCACTATCAAGGGTCGCAGGAAGGTTCCCCGCTGCCTCGGTGATGTACTATGCCAGAGTGTGTATTTCGGTAGCTTCATTTCTATTCTTTCTGTATGGGTATCCCTTCAGTTCTATGCTCCTTTTCCCGTATGGATATCCCTTCGATTACACATTGCGACTTAACCTGTTTGATAGACTCGTGCGTGACTAACACAAATAAGCTCCGGTACGCACTTTACCACAACTGATGTTGTTAGAATAGCTTGAAAAGCAGATATTGGTGCATTCCTGAAGCATGCCTAGCCCGACAATTTTGTCGGATATCCCTCCTATATATGCTGGTAACCGTCTTTTATTCATTACCTTTCTGGGTAACCACCGTTGATGGTTTCGACATTTTCCCCGGAGGAAATGTCCTTTTCAGGGAACGGTTTTTCATGTATATCTTTCAGTATCATATAGTTAGCAACAATGGCATAAAATATGCTTATTTAAATAATCACTT
>CAZOHQ010000360.1:0-2648 GCA_964579455.1 uncultured Syntrophaceae bacterium
GTCTTCTCTTTTACTCCCCGGGCCAGATATACGTAAGCCCCGGGAGGCACGTTGGATGTGAGCTGCGGTATATTGGTTTCGTGCCATCCTCCCGTAACATTGATTGCGTCGATGCCGGCCCTGGCCGCTTCAGCCGCAAAGAGGGCGGCTTCCACATTGGTGTTTCCTCCTTCGAGAAAGTCGTTACCCGCTATCCTCATTCCCAGGGGAACATCGTTGCCGATCTCTTCCCGTACCCGTTTGATTACCTCCAGGCCGATACGCATCCGGTTTTCGAAAGAGCCGCCGTATTCATCCTCTCGCTTGTTTGTCACCGGTGAGAGGAACTGACTTATCAGGTAGCCGGTACAGGCTATAATCTCGATGAAATCGAAGTGTGCCTCCATGGCCCGGCTTGCCGCCAGGGCGAAAGCATTTTTGACTTCTTCAATATCTTTCCCGGTCATTTCCCGTGGCATCTCATGGCTGAGTGTGCTGGGGACCGCGGACGGGGCGATCGGAGTCTGGCCCGTAAAGAGAGAAAAGGCGTTTCTTCCCATATGGAAAAGCTGAGTTGCCACTTTGGTCTCAGTATCGCTGTGTATCGAGTCAACGAAAATTCGTAATGATTCTATATTTCTGTCATCAAAGAGACCCGGCATAAAAGGCGCGGCTCCTACTTCGTCTATGGCGATGGGCCCAACCGTCATAAGGCCGACTCCGCCCTGAGCACGTTCGCGATAGAAGCCGGCGAACCGCTCGTTAAAGGTGTAATCATCGGTATACCCGAGTCCCATTGAGGGCATGACGATTCTGTTCGGGATTTCGAGACCATGTATCGTGATCGGTTGAAAGAGTCTAATAAATTCCATAAGAAACTCCTTTTTAAAGATGATAGTTCTCTTACTCTTTTCGAATCCCCTTATCAACGGAAAGAGAAGAGTCTTATTGTATTAAATTAAAGTACAAAGTATAACTTTAAGGTTCATAATATACATTATCCCCGCCCTGTCAAGCGATATTTTGTTTATGCGTATCTGCTTGTTATAATATACATATTTAACAGACATGCTGCTCTCCGTCCGGAATATTTTCAAAGAATAATGCCCTCAAAGGGGTATAACCTCTTTGACACAGCAATGAGAATGGTCTATATGAAAATTGGAGATCCCGGCGACAAGACTGCTGGGAATCTCCGACTGCCAGGGAAAATATTAGATTTTATGCGCCCGCTATTCAGTATAGAGTCGTGCTTACATGTGGAGATGACAATCTATGGAGATGAAAATCGGAGAGATAGCAAAACGGAGTGGCGTACAGCCGTCGACGATACGGTATTATGTCCGCCAGGGTTTACTTCCGGAACCGAATAAAGTGAACAAAAGCATGGCTTACTATGACGAGAGTTGTGTGGGAAAGGTCCAGACAATTCGCTACCTGCAGGAGACCCGGTTTTTCCCCTTGTCGATCATCAAGAATATTGTGAGACGGATGGAGAAGGGCATGAACCTGGAAGAGGCCGAGGTAATCGAGGCTGAGGTATTTGGTACAGTAAACAACCTGGTGGACCGGAAGGTTTTTCTGGAACGAACCGGACTGACACTGGCGGATTATCGGGAGGCCGAGCGGGTGGGTTTATTGATGCCCTTTGTGAAGGAGAAGGGACGTGTCCTGTTTAATGAGGAAGACATTCGGTTTGGTCGTGATCTATTGAAGAAGATACGTGAGTTGGGCCTGGAGTTTAATGAACTGGACTTTTATGTTCGTTTGGGCCGGGAGATCATGGATCATGAGGCAAAGCTTCGTCGAGATATGGTGAAGGGGAAGCCCCGTGAGGAGAACATGCGTGTTACACTGGAGGTGGCAAAACGGGTCGATATCATGCACAGCTATATTATGCGGCGGCTGTTTCAGCGGAAAATCCAAACCATTATACAGGAGAGCCTGAACGGGAAGAAACCCAAACAGGGGAGGTGATTCATTGCCAATATGTAAGATGAGACTCTCTTTCGTTTCAAAAGCCCCCGTCTTTTTGATAAGGCGGGGGCTTTTTGCTGCCTATCGGGTGTTCGTTATCGGCGTTCTTTTTTTTGACGTTCCATGTTCAGCCGGGCCTCTCCGTAGAGCCTCCAGATACACAGGAAGATGGCGAGGATGAAGAGACCTAACATGAAGCTGGGCTCGGTATTGAACTTGGTGTCTATCCAGCGACCGGCATAGAGGAAGATAAACGAGGAGGCGACGATAATAAAGCCCCAAGCGCTTATCTGTAATATCTGTGAAAGATTCGACTGCACATTGATCGCATTATGTCTATTTTGTGTAAGTATCATTGATCGTGTTCTCCTTTCTTAAAATGTTTACACCTTCTAGCTGACGATGGTCTTGAGCGCGTTGACGACCGGTGCCGTGAAGAGGGCCACCAGGACCGCGTAGAGCGCGAAAGAACCGACCGCCTCGCTGAGGTACAGTTTGGAGTACTTGTGTTTCAAAGAGGTGATGATCATCCCTCCGACAATCAGGCACCCGAAATGAAAGTAGGGGAAATTGGCCGCGTTGGTTGCCACATATTCCGCATAGCCGAAAGAAGCGGTTGCCAGCACTACGAAAGCCGCCAGGATCACTGTTTGCAATATTCTTGTCATGGTGTATATCCTCCTTTGTTTTTT
>CAZOHQ010000361.1:0-2644 GCA_964579455.1 uncultured Syntrophaceae bacterium
AGCCGCTGGCGATCGCATTTAAACGAGTGGTGAATATCCTCAAGGATTTTGAAGGCGGTTCCGTCGACGCAGCTGTCTTTGATTCGAGCGCCGAGGCCGACCTCTATGATTCTTTTGCCGATATACAGGAACGGGCAAATAGGTGCATAGACGAAGGCAGATACTCAGACGCCCTGTCCGAAATGGCAACCCTCCGGAAACCGGTCGATACCTTCTTCGACGAAGTCATGGTCATGGCGGAAGACGAAAAGATACGATTTAACAGGCTGTCGCTCTTGGAAGAAATATCAAAGCTCTTCCACCGGATCGCCGATTTTTCCAGGATCGTGACGGAAGGCTGAAAAGGATCACTCCCTCTACCCTCCCCGATGAAGCCATTACGACACAGAAGCCTTTCATCGCTGAAGAGGTTGTAACTGTTAGGCCTTTCTTTCATCATAATTCGATTAAACTTTAATGCGAAAATTTTCTCCTTGACAAGTTTCAAGATTTTAGGGTATAAGCCCCGGAAGTTTTAGAAAGGTGTTTCCAAGATGGGCAGAAATCTGAATTTATCATATTTTTTTAGCTACTATTATTTTGGCGGATCGGTGTGCCCATCGCTTATGAGTAGCTAAATTCAGAACATAAAAGGATTCAGCCATGGGTAGACCGAAAGCGTCTACGCCGTGGTTTTTTTGTTTATAGGGCCATGGTGAAATAGTTTCATCATGGCCTTTTCATTTTTACAGGAGGATTTGAGACGTGATAATCGTAATGAAAAAGAAAGCAACGCAGAAACAGATTAAAGATGTAATCGACTGGATTGAGTCGGTTGGTTACAAAACCCACCCTTCACAGGGAATTGAACGGACCATTATAGGGGCCGTCGGGGACAACCGCGGCAAAGAGAACCTCAAGTTTGTCAAATCTCTTTCGGGGGTTGAAAAAACGGTCCCCATCCTGAAGCCCTATAAACTGGCCAGCCGCGAAGCAAGAGAGGGGAACACCATTATTCGGGTCGGCAATCTGGAAATCGGAGGTTCGGGATTTATCGTCATGGCAGGTCCCTGTTCGATTGAAAGCCCGGAGCAGATGATGGAAAGCGCCTTCATCGCCAAGAAGGGAGGGGCCGATATCATCAGGGGCGGAGCCTTCAAGCCGAGGACATCGCCTTACAGTTTCCAGGGCATGGAAGAGGAGGGTCTGAAACTCCTCAGAAAGGCCGGCGACAAGACGGGAATGCCCGTCATTACAGAGGTGCTCAATACCACCGATGTCGATCTGGTTGAAGAATACGTCGATCTCCTCCAGATAGGGGCACGAAACGTCCAGAACTTCGCCCTCCTGAAAAAGGTGGGGAAGGCGAAAAAGCCCGTCCTTCTCAAGCGGGGGATGATGACAACGATCGAAGAGTTCCTCATGTCGGCGGAATACATCCTCTCGTCGGGAAACGACGACGTCATCCTGTGCGAGCGGGGGATCCGCACCTTTGAGACGGCAACCCGCAACACCCTCGATATCAGTGCCGTGCCCGTCTTAAAGGAACTGTCGCACCTGCCGGTGATCGTTGATCCCAGCCACGCGGCGGGCAACTGGAAATATGTCCTTCCCCTGACGAAAGCGTCGCTGGCGGTGGGAGCGGATGGGGTCATGATCGAGGTCCATCCTGAGCCGGGGAAGGCCGTCTCGGATGGAATTCAGTCCCTGAAACCGGAAACGTTCTACAATCTCATGGAAGAAATACGAGCCCTCGAAAGGCTCATAAGACAGGAAATGAAGGTGTCCGCATGAAAAGGATCAAGGTAAATCTCGACAAGCAATCTTCCCTCTCCTACGAGATCTGCATCGGCCATAACATCCTTGACCGCATAGGGCTTGTCATCGCGAAGAGTAATCTCGCTCATCGGTATACGGTCATCACCGACTCCAACGTATCCGCCCTGTACGGCGAAGAGTTCCTCGGCGTATTGAAGAAAGTGAATGTGAAGGCCGATATGATTGAGTTCCCGGCGGGAGAGGCGTCTAAAAATATGGACACATCTCTCACCATCATAAGGGAATTGATCAATCGTGGCATCGACAGAAGCTCCGCCCTGATCGCTCTCGGCGGTGGAGTCACCGGCGACATAACCGGCTTTATCGCATCCATATACATGAGGTCTATCCCCTGCATCCAGGTACCGACGACCTTGTTGGCCCAGGTGGACAGCAGCATCGGCGGCAAAACGGGAATCGATCTTCCGGAGGGTAAGAATCTGCTGGGGGCATTCTTCCAGCCGAAGGCCATATTCACAGACCTCCGGTTCCTTGAAACCCTCCCGGACGATGAATTCATTAACGGATTGTCGGAGGTTGTAAAGTACGGTATCATTGATGATGTCGATCTCTTCACACTCCTGGAGGAAAAATCCGATGCGATCAGGAACCGGGACCCGGATATATTGCAGTCGATTGTGGAGCGATCATGCAAGATAAAAAAGGGTATCGTTGAAATCGACGAGAAGGACAGGGGCGTGCGCCGTATCCTCAATTTCGGCCACACCATAGGACATGCCATCGAATCGGCATCGGGATACACGATTTCTCACGGGAATGCCGTCTCACTGGGCATGATCGCTTCGGCCCGTATATCGGAACGGATGAAGCACCTCCCATCCGAGGA
>CAZOHQ010000362.1:0-2640 GCA_964579455.1 uncultured Syntrophaceae bacterium
TCACATCTCCTATATCCATTCCCTTGAAAGTTTTCCTGTATTTCTGACTCATCCAGAATCCTTTTTTGGCAAGGGGATTGGCATCTGTGATAAAGGAAGGGTTAATCACGGAAGTAAAGGTGCCTCGTCGTGCCTTCATGACCTCGGCCTCATCAGGACCTTGTAGCGGTTTGGCGGGTACGGGTGAACTTTTCGGTACGGTTGGCGCGGGCAGGGCCGCAATTTGGGGAGCCGGGGGAGTCTGCCCCAGGACATAGTAGTTAATCTTTTTTGCAAAATCACCTATACTCGGAATCACATCATCCATCCCCTGACATTGTACAAACACATCAACAGGTGTTTTATAGGTGGACACATCGAGAAGTTTCGCGTCGAGACTTATGCTGTTGCCGATCTTTGTGATACTGCCCCACACCACATAATCTATATCCAGCCTTTTGCCAAAACCATAAACGTCGGCGACGCTAATCTCCTTCTTATCTAATTTATCCAGCGCTTCCCGAACCGTCTGTTTGGTACTGACGCTTATTTCGTTGCTTGAGGAGAGACGGGAAATCAGCATATCCCATATCCCGTCACGTACATAGTTTATATCCTCCGCGCTATGAACCGAAAAGGGAAGCACGGCCACCTTTTTCTGGTCTTTTACATCTTCAGCCCATACCGATCCCGAAAACAGTACGCCCAAAATACAGAAAAAAATCAAGCACCTCTTCATTCCAATCTCCTTTACATTTGGTTAAGCAAAACTTTTGAGCAGTTGCAAATTTTCAACATCACCAGGGGTTTCTATAATCTTTGGAACATCTTCAAGAGATTCATCCCTCATAATCAGCCGGAACAGATCCTCTCCGATCAACCCATCCCCGATGTTCTCATGCCGGTCCACCCGGGAACCAATCTCTCTCTTTGAATCATTCAGGTGAATAACCCTCAGATTTTTCCTGCCTGTTGTATTATCAATCTTTCTAAAAAGATCAAGATAGTTTTGTTGTGTCCGAAGATCATATCCTGCCACAAACATATGGCATGTATCAAGACAAAATGCCAGACGGGAATTTTCTTTTACCCTCTCGATAATACGGGCGATCTGCTCAAGGCTTCCCCCGAGAGCGGTTCCCTGCCCCGCCGTCGTCTCCAGAGCGATTCGGACCTTCGCTCCCTCGGTATCGGCGTGAATGGCGTCAAGGGCATCCGTTATCCTGTCTATACCCCATCCCTCGCCGCATCCCTTATGAAATCCGGGATGGACGACCAGATAGTCGATATCAAGCTGTTCACACCGTCGGATCTCAAGGACCATGGCATCCAGAGATTTCGTATACAACACCCCGTCGGGTGAGGCCAGATTAATCAGATAGCTGGCATGTGAGATAACCGGGTCGATGCCCGCTTTTGTTCTCACTTCCCGAAAGAGCTGTATCTCCGACTCTTCAAGAACCCGCTCTTTCCATTGGTTTGAGCTCTTGGTGAACAACTGGATCGTCGTGCATCCCAGCGCATGTCCCCTGAGGAGCGCCTTCTCCAGACCGCCCGCAATGGACATATGCGCCCCCAGGAGGGGCTGTCTCAGGGCCGACTGTTCATCCATGTTTGTCTCCCTCCGGAGCACACCATAACCCGCCGGACTGGCGCCGACCCAGACAATGACATGAAAGCCGTTTGCACCTATAACTTCGGCACGGCAAAGTTGATGATATTGGCGATGATGGATTGATTGTAAAGGCCAATGAGGATGATCGTCACAGCCACGATACAGGTGGGAATCAGCATACTCAATGGCGCCTCACTTACCGCTATAGTATCTTCATGGGCATGGCCACTCCCCTCCGTATCAAAATCGTAATAACCGGTCTCAATGATCCTGAAGAACAGGATGATATTAACCAGGCTGGAGAACAGAAGTGCGACCACAAAGATCCAGTTTCCGGCCATGATTGAACCTTGAATCAGATACCACTTGCTGAAGAAACCGCAGGTGGGCGGTACGCCTATGACCGACAGCGCCACAACGAGGAAAGCGGCCATGGTAAAGGGCATCTTTTTGAATATATTCTTGAAGGCCCCAATCTCGTGGTTCTTCATCTTATAGGTCAGGATACCGGCCACGGCAAAGAGGCCGAGTGTCATCACAACATCGTTCATAACATGGAGGATCGCCCCCTTGATCGCTACGGCATTGGCTATGCCCACGCCGCCTACCATATAGCCAACCTCGGCTATCACGACATAGCACAGCATCCGCTTAAAGTCTTTCTGGGCCAGGGCCATCACCGCCCCGACAAAGATGGCTATGATCCCGGCATACAGCAGGATTTTGGTCACGGGAAGGAGGTCTATGGAGAAATAGGGCTTGAATACGGTGAACATGACCCGCAGCATGATATACACGGCAACCTTGGTCATTAGGGGCGATATCAGGGCGCTGGCGACCGATGGGGCCTTGGTGTACGCATCGGGCAGCCACAGGTGCAGTGGAAAAAGGGCCATCTTGAGGGCTATTCCGACCATAAAGAAGGCAAAAGCGACCAGTATCACCTTGGACCCGTACAATCGGGGCAGGATCTCAGCCAGATCAGCCATATTCAGAGAACCGGTAACCATGTAAAGATAGCCGACTCCGAGCAGATAGAAACAGGC
>CAZOHQ010000363.1:0-2638 GCA_964579455.1 uncultured Syntrophaceae bacterium
CCGCCGCAAAAGCCCGTGGCAATCCGTGGGATGAGATCAGATTGGATGTTTTTGCTCTCCGCTACCGCCATGAGAACACTTTCGGCACATCGATAACCTGAACCGAACAGTTCTCTGCTTCTCCAGGATGCGGTTTCGATCATAGTGAGTCTCCGTTTCTCTACTTTATTTCTGTGGGATGATCTGACGGGTGTCTCTTCCAGCCCACCGTTGCTTAAAACCAATCCAGATAACGTATATAAACATGAAAATGGTGGAAACCGTAGCCGGCAGGGCACTTTCTTTACTGAAAAGGGCAAGTGCGATCCCGGCCGCAAGTCCGTAATTCTTGATGGTGCCAAGGAGCACCAGGCTCATCGTCGTTTGGGGGTCAATTCGAAACAGCTTTCCAACCCATTCGATAACCAGGCCCAGAACAAACATGCTTCCGACGGCAATGGCTGCGACGGGGAGAAGCCTCATTGGCTGGCGGGTGAATATGTCCTGATTCAGCCCCACAATCGAGTATACCACAACAAAAAAGCTCCAATTAGTGATGGCCCCTTTTACGTTTTCCAGATCTTTGTCGATTTTTTTCCAGCGCAGGATCCGTGAAACTATCAGAGGAATGATGATCAGCACAATCGCGGCAATGGAGAGTCTCTCAAGTGCAAACCGACTTGATTCTAAAAAATTGTATAATACGAGCGGCATAATTATCAGGGCGCCGAGGTATCCTCCCACTGTTCCGGCAAGCGAGAAGGCATTATTTCCCTTAAAAAGTTCGGTAAAGGGGATGACAGCAACGGCAGGCGGCATAATGGCAAGCACGATAAAACCGTTCCAGAGCTCCTTGTCATGTATGAAAAGCGCGCTCACCCCGAGGATGAAGCCGCCGAGAATCCCGTAACACATGAAGATGCCGAAGAGCACCGGAATTACGAGGGAGCGTGGGGAAGGGAAGGCACCTCGTGAGATCCCCATCGTTGACATGCTCATCACCACGGCAAGGGCCGGGAGCGTCAGGTGCCTGGTCCATGTGCTGGCCTGGGGAAGGAGCAAGCCCATCACAAGCGCCAGAGAAAGGATGAAATCCCTATTCTTCAAAAGCTTGGCGATCTTTATAAGCATGTCTCTTCAATCTTTTGCGCGCTGGTTAAAGGATGCTGATGGATAGCTATTTATAAAGACTTACTTTTCCTACTGTCTGAGTATAGGTAATTGCTCCGTGTGTGTCAAGAAAAGAGGGGTGTTACATAATTCCTATTTTGACAAATGGGAGGAGAGATACTAGTTTATGAAACACATTCATTTCAGCTACCAATAAAGAAGACAAACAAACCAGAGGTCACATGTATGACAGGAAATAAGAATTATAAAGCCAATATCGATAGGCTCAAACGGTATTCTTTTGATATCGGAACCTATCGACCTCCGAGCGAAGGGGGCAGTTTTTCCCTGCTCCTTAGGTTTACCCGGAACTGTCCTTGGAACAAATGCACTTTTTGCGAAATGTACAAGGGGAACAGATTTGTCTATCGATCGGTTGAAGAGATAAAGGCCGATATCGATTCGGTCAAGGCAATCATCGATGAGATAACAGCAATCTCACGTAATCTGGGCTATGGGGGACGCATAAACAGGGATGTGGCGATGACCATTCTACAGGCCGACTCGTCATTCTACACCAACCACTGTTTTGTTTCCGTCTTTGACTGGCTCTCTTCAGGGGGCCGTACGGCCTTTATCCAGGATGCGAACAGTCTGATCATGCGGCCGCCGGAATTTGTGGAAGTCCTGCGGTATCTCAGGAAGATGCTTCCGTCGCTGACGCGGGTGACCACCTATGCCCGGTCGAAAACACTTGCTCAAAGAAAACCCGAGGAGTTGAAGGAGATCTGTGAGGCCGGACTGACCCGTCTCCATGTGGGGCTCGAGACGGGCGATGATGAACTGTTACAAATAGTTCGAAAGGGCGTGACGAGTGAAGAACAGATCGAGGGCGGAAAAAAGGCCATGGAGGCGGGTTTTCAGCTCTCTGAATACTGGATGCCCGATCTCGGTGGACGGGAACGATGGCGCCAGCATGCGGAAAATACCGCACACGTCCTCACGGCAATCAATCCACACTATATCCGCTCGCGGCCCTTCGTGCCGAGTGTGGGCACCCCCATCCATGAGGAATATGAGCGGGAAAACCTTCACCTGTCATCCCCTCATGAGCGGCTTGAGGAGGTGCAACTTATGATTCAAAATCTTGATGTAACATCCAAAGTCTGTTTCGATCATGCGATGAACTCATGGACGGATAGACAGGGAGGTCTGCTTTTCAGACAGGATTATGAGGGATATAAGTTTCCCGATGAAAAACCTCTGCTCCTGGACAGGATTCAGGAGGGCCTCGACGTTGATGAATCCACACAAATGCATGTAAAGGACATCATTGGGTTGAGATCTCTCTGAGGTGTGTATGACAAGAAAATAATTGGTATCTTCTGAAGTTATACATAAAAAAGATCGCTTGGCTAAAAATATGTGATGTCAATATCTTATGATTATTCACAACAAACCCTGTCTTTCCCGGTCTTTTTCCCCTGATACATGAACTGGTCAGCCCGGTGAACGAAGGTCTTCATGTCTTCCTGCGGCCTGTATTGCG
>CAZOHQ010000364.1:0-2629 GCA_964579455.1 uncultured Syntrophaceae bacterium
AAAGCGGAGCAGCGAGGCGGGAATCCCCAATCCGGTGAAACCTGGGTGTCCCGTCGCCGGATAAGGCCCCCCGTGATTCATCGCCGGACTGATGACAACACCGGTGGGCATCTTATCATTGAGGAGGCGGCCCACTTTCTCACGGAGCACCGGTTCGATTCGGTCATACAGTGGATCATCTTTCCCCTCCGTGTGACTGTAAATACAGCCGGTGAGGCTACCTTCCAGAACCGCGGCGATCTCTTCCATCTGTCGGGCATCACGGGCGCAGACGACGAGACTGATGGTACCGTATGCTTCGGTCTGGAGTGCCTCTGGATCGGCTAAAAAGGCATCACCGGATACGCGAAGCAGGGTATTGGCGAAGGCGTAACCGGGGCTATCGAGTTCTTCACCGCCGGTGATGATCTCGGCACCGTGTTGCCGCAGTATCCTCAGGGCATCGGCAATACCGGTCGGTCCCTGCGGGCCCAGGAGCGTCCCTCCCGGATTTTCCGCAAAATGACAACGGGCTTCGGCGAGGAAAGCCTCGCCCTGTTCGTCCTCCTGTACAATTACGAGGCCGGGATTGGTGCAGAATTGACCCGCCCCGAGAGAACATGACGCATACAGTTCTCCGGCCACTTCGGTCAGTCGTTCCTCCAATGCGCCGGGCAGCACGAAGACGGGATTGACGCTGGACATTTCCAGATAAATCAGTTTGCCCGCTTTGTCGGCGGCAGCTTTCAGGGCCAGTCCGGCAGATCTGCTGCCGGTAAATCCCGTCGCCCCGGTGAGCGGATGAGACACTAAGGCGAATCCCACATCCGGTGGCGTTCGATAGAGTAGCTGGACCATTCCCCCAGGTAGTCCGCTGATTCGAACGGCATCAAAGGCGGCCTGAGCAAGCAGTTTTGTGGTGCCGGGATGTCCCGTGTTGGCCTTGGCGATAACCGGATTCCCCGCCGCTATGGCTGCTACGAAATCTCCCCCGGCGGTAGAGTTGCACGCAAAGGGAAAATTATTAGGGCCGAACACGACCACGGGACCAGCGAGAGGACCATAGTGGGAGCGAATATTGGCTTTCGTATCGATGGTGGCATGGCACCAGGATCGATCGCAGGCGGCTGTGGCGGCCTGTCGCAACTGATCGGTGGTACGGGGCAGCTCGATGGACCGGAGGCGCGGTTCCACGGGTAGTCCCGTCTCCCGGTTGGCCATCTCGACCAGTGCCTCCGCGCGGTCTTCGATATTCTGAGCGAATTTTCTGAGGAACCCGGCAATCGTTCCCGGCGAAACGGTGCGAAGCGCCGCAACGGCAGCCTGCGCCGCCAGCAGGGCCGATTGGACATCTTCCATCCCCGATACGGGATAGCGATCCTCCAGAGGCGACTTCGTTGCCGGATTGAACGCGGTAAACGAATCAACCGGGCTTTCTGCCTGCCGCCATTCACCGGCGATCAGTACTGGCTGTAAAGACATATTCCACCTCCTTATCCGAGTGTGTCGTCGAAAGCCCTTTCCTTACAGGGTCCGGCTGCCCTTGTCTCGCTCTCTTGACAATTTTGAATAAACGTTTGCATGGCCTGGTGCATACACCATCAAAAAAACCCCGCTCTTGTTTCAAGAAACGGGGCTGTATCTCAATCACTCCATGGCTTTCTCCTGTATTATCGGCTATGGGGGAATCTTTCACTTTTAAATACTAATGTAACTACTTTAATGTATTAAAAAAGTACACTATAATGAAATTTTGTCAAGGGAAAAAATAGTGCGCACGGTTTATCAGGTGGGAGAAAACGGTGGCTTTCCCTCTTGATTATAGGTCTCAACATCTACTATACTGCTTTTGATACTTCTTTGTAAGGAGGCAGTATAAATCAATCAATCCTTTCAAGAGTATGTATTTCGTGTTTCGCGGTCGGCCTTGGTCTCGTTGAGATCGCCGCCGTTACATCCCCGTCTGCGATCAACCCGGTTGAATCTTGTTAACATGTGGAGAAAAAAATGAAACTGACGGTACTTGTTGATAATAACACGTTCATCGATCAATATTTCCTGGCCGAACCGGGCTTTTCTGTTTTCATTGAGGATGAGGGAACCCGGGTCCTCTTCGACTGCGGTTACAGTGATATCTTCCTGAAAAATGCCCGGAAAATGGGGATTGACCTGCTTTTCCTTGATTATCTCGTCTTCTCACACGGCCATTCGGACCACACCTGGGGTCTGAACGCCCTCATGCGGGAATACAGCGGTGCGGTTCTTCAAAAGCTGCCCCACAAGAAACCCATAGTCATCGGACACCCGAAGGTCTTCGTCAGCACCCTCCATGAGGACGTCGGCGAGATCGGCGCAATGGTCTCGGAGGAAAAGCTCGGCCATCATTTCGAAGTACGGCTTACCAATTCACCAGTGCGGCTGACCGATCGCCTTACGTATCTGGGCGAGATTCCGAGGAAGAGCGAGTTCGAATCCCTTTATCCGATCGGCCGGAAAGCGGTTGAGAATACAGATGATTTTATCCCCGACGATACGGCCCTGGCATATAAATCGGACGACGGCTTGGTGATCATAACGGGCTGTTCCCATGCCGGTATCTGCAATATCGTTGAGCATGCCCGGCGTGTCTGCAGGGAGGACCGCATTATCG
>CAZOHQ010000365.1:0-269 GCA_964579455.1 uncultured Syntrophaceae bacterium
CGCGGGTTCTCATCCATCTTGACGTAATCTTTCTTCTTGAAGTCGTAGCAGTACATCCCGTCTTTCTTTTTCGTGTAGAAGGTCTTGTACCCCTTCTCCAGCATCTGGGTGATCTTCTTGGGGACCTTCAGCCCCAGCTTTTCCATCACCCCCACCGATTTTTTCACACCCACGGCATCCCATGTCTCGAAGGGACCCTTCTGGTGGTTGTAACCCCACTTCATGGCGTTGTCGATCTGGTAGACCGAATCAGCGATCTCGGGGATCCG
>CAZOHQ010000365.1:279-2624 GCA_964579455.1 uncultured Syntrophaceae bacterium
AAGTTTCGGCAGAGATACTGGCGGACGACATCGGCCGCTTTATCCTTCTTAGAATAGAAAAGGGCTTTGAGTTTCGCATCGAATCCGCCGGCCGCTTTCTGCGCCTCCTTGATGGATTCGAAGGCCGGTTTTTCGAAAGGAGCATATTCCAGGGTGTTGTAGTCAAGTACCAGTTTGACTTTCTTGCCTTTCTCGTCTTTTGCCCTTTTGTAAAAGCCCTGCCCCGTCTTGTTGCCGAGCCACTTGTTTTCGAGCATTTTTTCCATAAAATCCGGACCCTTGAAGATCCAGATCATTTCGTCATTCGGGACCGCTTCCATGAGGTTCTTGTTGACATGGTCGCCGGTATCCAGACCGACGAGATCGAGCGTCCCGAAGATCGCGGAACCGGGCCTGCCGAGGGGCTTGGAAATAATGGCGTCCATCTCCGGCACCGTCATCCCCATGCTGACCATAGTGTCGATGGCGTTCGACATATCGAAGGTCCCGATCCGGTTCGCGATGAAGTTGGGGACATCCTTGCAGAGAACAACACCTTTCCCGACGACATTTTGGAGAAAGGCAACCATATAGCTGATGAGATCCTTCTTGGTCGTCTTGCCGGGGATAACCTCCACCAGCTTCATATAGCGGGGGGGATTGAAGAAGTGGACACCCAGGAAACGTTCTTTGAGCGTATCGTCCATTTTCGCGGAGATATCGGCGATCGGGATGCCGGAGGTGTTGGTCGCAACGATACAGTCCGGTTTGAGGACCTTCTTCAGCTTCGCAAAGAGTTCCTGCTTGACCTTGAGATTCTCCACCACCACCTCGAGCAGAAAATCAACATCCTTTAGGAGATCGAGATCGTCTTCGAGGTTTCCGATAGTGATCATCGACGCGAGTTTTTTGGAAAAGAAACTCGCCGGTTTGGACTTTGTCACTCCGGCAAGACCATTGGCCGCAAAACTGTTCCGCCACGCCTTGCTCTCCTTGGTCACCCCCTTTTTCAGATCCTTCTCACTCGGATCAAAGGGGGGCACGATATCAAGCATCACGCTCTCGATTCCTGCATTGGCCAAGTGAGCGGCTATCGTCGCGCCCATGACTCCCGCCCCTATAACGGCGGCTTTCCTGATCTTATACGGCATATCACTCCTCCTTTGTTACGTGTAAAACAAAAAACTTGTTTTACCGTTATTTTACGCCGGAACCGTTTCCGGACTTACTGAGCCCCTCGATAAAAAGCTTCAAACAATCGTTCACATTCTTATGTATCCTCTCCGCCCGCGTTGACTCCTGACCGATAAAGAGGTGCAGGGAGATCACCCCGTTGCGCATACCCCATAAGGCATTCCTCATATCAAGCACATCCCCTTTCTCGAGGGAGAACTCTCCCGTATCGATTCCGTATTGAAAGATACTTTCCGTGACGGAGATCGCCTTGTTTGTTTCCTGGATAATTCGTTGGTTGGTAGTGGTCGAAAGGTTCAGATGATCGGCATGCATCATGAAATCCATGAGGAGTCTGAACATACCCCTGTCCCTCAGGAAATAATCCACATACAGGTGGGCAAACTCCGTCAGGATCTCAGAAGCGCGACTGGTACCGTTGAATATGGGGAGGACCTTGCTGTGAACTTTTCCGATATCATCAAGGAGTATCTGCGCACAAATCTCCTCTTTGCTATTGAAATAGAGATAGATTGCGCCTTTGCTCAGTTCGGCTTTCTGGGCAATATCCGCGATGGTGACCGGTTTGTGCCCCTGTTTGAAGAGAAGCGACCTGGCAGCCCGGAGAATAGCCTTCCTCCGCTGCTTCCGCTCTTTCTCTCTGCGCTTCTCCAGAACCAATCGCGTTCCCCCCTCTATACAATTTTTCAAATGTACGCAGGCTTGGCATCTAGCAACCACAAGGGCTGGCGTCTAAACAAAGGTCAAAATATGACTGCAGGTCATCCACTTCTAAGCGATCACACATCCGTTGTCAAGAAAAATTTCCGCCGGCATGGCACGATATTTTAAAAGGTCGAGGGATAGCCCGTCAATGCCTGTTCGCGCATCGTATCCCCATGCCGGATGCTCTTAATAGTCAAACATATTGAGAAATTGACTTTGCTTCGAAGAACAGTGAAGACAATCAAAAGAGAATGTTTGCAATCTTCGGAAGATCAGTCCCACCGATATCCTCAAGCGATTGAACCGGGAGACTCGGAAGTAATCAGAGGCCGTGGGGATCTTTTCCCGTGTGAACTCCCCTCCCCGACCGTGTATCTGATCGGGAAGCAAAGAGAGTTACGACGAATGAGAGCGTGGCATGAAGATATCAATCTCGCGCTAATCGAAATTGGAAAGGGTCCCCTGGC
>CAZOHQ010000366.1:0-2614 GCA_964579455.1 uncultured Syntrophaceae bacterium
AAATGATATCCATGAATTCTGAAGAAAGAACTGTCGACTGGGCGACAATAATAAAAGACGGAGCCACCGGCGCGTGGCCCATCTGTCTCGGCTACATTGCCATCGGTCTGGCCTTCGGGGTAATCGCCCAGAAGGCGGGGCTCAGTCCCGTAAAGATCGGCCTCATGTCCCTGCTCGTCTACGCGGGCAGCTCACAGTTTATCGCCGTCTCGATGCTGAGCGCCGGGGCCGGCATCGTCCCCATCGTGATTACTACCTTTACCGTCAACCTGCGCCACATGCTGATGAGTTCGTCCCTGGCGACCTTTATGCGCAATCTCGGCACGGGTCCGCTTTCCCTCTTTGCCTACGGAGTGACGGATGAAAGCTTCGCCCTCAACAGCGCTAAATTCCGCGGCGGGAACTGGGACTGGAGACGCGCCCTCGTCCTGAATCACACAACGAATCTCACCTGGATAGCCAGCACGGTGGCGGGCGGATTCGGCGGACAGTTTATACCCGCCGGTGCCTTCGGGATCGACTACGCCCTGAGCGCCATGTTCATCTGCCTCCTCATCTTCCAACTGCGTGGAAGGCTGTACGTGTTCGTGGCCATCATCGCCGGGATCCTGGCCGTGAGTCTCTCGCTCCTGATCCCCGGAAACGCCTACATTGTGGTAGCATCGGTCATCGCGGCGGCTCTGGGAGTTATATTCAAGCGATCGCGGCTCTTCTCGAGCGAGGAGGGGCAATCATGATACATGCTGATTATCTCTATATCCTCCTCGGGATGGGGATCGTCACCTATGTGCCCCGGTGGCTTCCTCTCATATTCCTGTCGCGCCTGCAATTGCCGGAATGGTTTGAGCAGTGGCTCGACCTGATCCCGGCAGCGATATTGAGCGCCCTGATCCTCCCTATACTTATCACGACGGGGGAACCCCGGCACCTCGACCTTATGCGGCCCGAGCTTCTCGTGGCAGTGCCGACCTTTCTCTTTGCCGTCAAGACACGATCGCTGGCGGGGACCGTCGTCCTCGGCATGTTCCTCTTCTGGCTCGCCGGAAAATTCCTGTAAGGAAAGTTGGTACACCCTACATGATCGTTTATGTCAAGCTCCTGTTTATGGCCATCTTCTGGGGCGGAACCTTTATAGCCGCGCGGATCATCTCACAAAGCATAGGGCCTTTCAGCGCCTCTTTCCTGCGATTTGCCGTTGCATCCGTTTTTCTTGTCCTTGTCACCATACGGCTAGAAGGCAGAATCCCCCGACTGAAAAGGCATCAGATACTACCTGTCATACTTCTCGGCATGACGGGCGTGTTTGCATATAATTTCTTCTTTTTCTCCGGTCTGAAAACTATCGAAGCCAGCCGTGCTTCTATTATTGTAGCAATGAATCCGATTTTTATAGCCCTCTTCGCCTCCACCTTTTTCAGAGAAAAACTGACCGGGATCAATCTGATCGGGATTCTGCTCTGTGTATCGGGTGCAATTATCGTCATCTCAAAAGGTAATCCTCTGGGAATCATTCGGGGGGGCATTGGAGCGGGAGAGTTTTACATCCTCGGGTGTGTCGCAAGTTGGGTCTTATATTCTCTGATCGGGAAAAGCACCATGAAAGATATGTCCCCCCTGGTGGCCGTCACATACTCCTGCCTTGCCGGCGGCATCCTGCTTTTTGTTCCTGCCTGCGTGGAGGGAATGCTCCGAGATATCACCGCATACAGCGCGGTGAACTGGATCGGCATTTTTTATCTCGGATTCTTCGGCTCCGCTCTCGGATTTACCTGGTATTATGAGGGAATAAAGAAGATCGGAGCATCGAAGGCGTCCGTTTTTATCAACTTCGTCCCCATAAGTGCCGTCATCCTCGCCGGGCTGATCCTGAAGGAAACACTCGGCATGTCCCTCATCGCAGGCGCCATCATGGTCATCGGCGGGGCATATCTGACAAACAAAAAACGATAGACCGTGACACCGGCGCGACAAGTACGGATTAGTCATTCCCCGATTACATTTTTCCTATTTCTGTTTCCATACGGGACTTCGTTTCTCCTTGAAGGCACTGATCCCTTCTCCGGCATCTTCTGTAGAACAAAGATGTGCGAAAGCTTCGTTCATATATTCAAAGGCCTTGTAATAATCCAAATCCGCTGCCGTATAGAATGCCTTTTTGGCAATCTGCAGCGCAACGGGACTCTTTTGCGCCAGAGTTGCAGCCCAGTTGCGGGTTTCCTTATCCAGATCGGCTTCAGGTACAACCCTGTTGACTAGGCCCATGCTTAAAGCCTCTTGGGCTGTGATCAAATTGCCGTAAAATAATAATTCGAGTGCCCGTTTTCTCCCGACAGACCTGGTGACCGGGATTACCGGGCCGATGCAGTTGAGGCCAACGTTGATGGCGGTCAGGCCCATACGCGCCTTTTCACCGGCAATAGCAAGGTCGGCGGCCGCGACCAGACCTGCTCCGTTTGCCGCAGCAACTCCATGGACCTGAGCAATAACAGGCTTGTTCATACGGCTGATTGTAACCAGTGGGTTTACCACGCATTCTACCCACTCCCGATATTCCATGGTACTCTTATTGGAAAAATCGCTGACATCAACACCGGCACAAAATACCTTGCCGGCA
>CAZOHQ010000367.1:0-2607 GCA_964579455.1 uncultured Syntrophaceae bacterium
ATTTGCTTGGGCCGGTATCGGCCTCTTTACGGGGGCGCGAAATGTGATTCTCCAGTTCGATCTTGTCAAGATACTGGAGATTATCGAGCAGGAAAAGATAACCATATCCAACTGGGTGCCCACCATGGCAAGTTTTATTCTCGCCATACCCGACCTTGAAAAGTATGATCTGAGCTCTCTCCGGGCCCTCGTCTTTGCCGCGTCGCCCTTTCCCACAAGTCTTCAGAATCAGGTCAAGGAACGTCTCTGTCCGAATATCTACGAATTTTACGGGCTTCAGGAAACGGGGGTCCTTGTCAATATGGGACCCGAAGACAAAAAACGAAAGCCCGAATCGGTGGGAACTCTATATTTCGGGTCCGATGTCAGTATTGTCGATGCCTCGGGGAACGACGTCCCCGTCGGTGAAGTGGGTGAGGTGATCGGCCGCGGTGTGTCCACGACAACAGGATACTATAGGAACGAAGAGAAGACAAAAGAGGTTTTCAAAGACGGATGGTTTCACACGGGGGACCTGGGACGGTTTGATGAAGAGGGGTTCCTTTATCTTTCGGGCCGAGTGAAAGACATGATTATCAGTGGAGGTCAGAATGTGTTTGCCGTTGATGTGGAGGAAATGCTCATGGACCATCCGGCGGTCGGTCAGTGCGCCGTTATCGGCCTGCCCGACGAGACCTGGGGAGAGATGGTTGCCGCCGTGATCGTGAAGTCATTCGGGAGTGAGGTCACCGAAGAAGAGATTATTGTCTACAGCCGTGACAATATTGCGCACTTTAAGGCGCCGAAACAGGTCTTCTTTTCCGACAGTCTCCCCATGACACCGACGGGTAAAGTGACGAAGTTCGTTTTAGTGGAGAAATATTCAAAGGGGTAGGGTGTCTCAACTACAAAGAAAGGAAGATGAAAGCATGTCTGAAGAAAAATTATGGCATAAGTCGTATGCGCCGGGGGTTCCTACTGAGATCGATATCGAAAAGATTACCATGGCCGAAGCGCTGACAAGGACGGCAAAGAAATATCCCGATCGCGTAGGATTTATCTACATGGGAACGAAGATTACCTTCAGCGCACTGGAAAAGATGGTAAACCGCTTTACCAGGGCTCTTCTCGATCTTGGCGTAAAACCCGGTGACAAGGTGGGAATGCTCCTTCCCAACATACCGCAGATTATCATCGCCGACCACGCCACCTACAGGGTGGGTGCTGTGACGGCTATGAACAACCCCCTCTACACGGAAACGGAGCTGGAACATCAACTGAATGATTCCGACGCTACCGTTCTGGTAACCCTCGATCTTCTGCTTCCCCGTGCGCTTAAACTGAGGGATAAGACGAAGATTAAGACCATCATTACGTGTCACATCAACGATTACCTGCCATTTCCGGTAAAACAGCTATTCCCCTTTGTTAAAAAAGGTATGTACCGGAAGGTAGAGCCTCAAGAGGGCGTCTATCAGTTTATGGATCTGATCAAGCGATATCCCGATGCTCCCGTGGAGAATCTGGCCCGTTGGGACGATGTGGCAGCCCTGATCTATACGGGAGGTACGACGGGCGTCAGCAAGGGGGCCATGCTGACACACGCGAATATATCCGGTGTAATGCAGCAGTTTGCCGTGTGGTTTCCCGATCTGAAGGATACGGAACAGAGCCTGATGGGAATCTATCCCATATTTCATTCGGCGGGATATTCGGTAAGTCAGAACATGCCTATAATGAATGGTTGGTCATGTATTCTCGTTCCGAAGCCGGAGCCGGATCAGATAGTCGACATGCTTCAGAAATACAGGCCCACATTTCTCCCCGGCGTGCCGACGATTTATTCGGGACTCCTGAGAAACAAAAAATTCAGGGAGATGGATCTTTCTTTTGTAAGGGGATACTTCGGTGGGGCCTCTCCGCTCCCCGAGGATACACTCAATCAGCTGAAGAAACTGCATGGTGCGATCATATATGATGTGTTCGGAGCAACGGAGAATACCGCCTTTGCGACGATGACGCCCTGGGGTGGAACCGTTAAAAGGGGAACGGTGGGTATTCCGCTCCCGAACACGGATCTGAAGATCGTTGACGTTGAAACGGGAACAGAGGAACTCCCCATCGGCGAGGCCGGTGAGATCTGTATAAAAGGGCCCCAGATCATGAAGGGTTATTACAAGAAGCCGGAAGAGACCGCGGCGGCAATACGGGACGGCTGGTTTTATATCGGTGACATCGGGTATTTTGATGAGGATGGGTATCTGACCATCTCAGACAGAAAAAAGGACCTCATTGTGGCAAGCGGCTTCAATATCTATCCGAATGAGATAGACGACATGCTCTTTTCACACCCCAAAATCATCGAGGCGTGTTGCATAGGTGTGCCCGATGAGTACAGGGGGGAAACGGTTAAGGCCTACATTGTGGTGAAGCCGGGAGAAACCCTGACGAAGGAAGAGATCATCTCCTATTGTAAGGAGAAGCTGACGGCCTACAAGATTCCCAAGGAAATAGAATTCATCGATGAACTTCCCAAAAGCGCCATCGGCAAGATTCTAAGAAGAGAACTCAGGGAGATAGATAAAAAGAAGAGGGAAGAAAAGTCATGACAAACGATATGAAAAAATT
>CAZOHQ010000368.1:0-2598 GCA_964579455.1 uncultured Syntrophaceae bacterium
TCACGCCTATGTGCGACCACCCGCGGGCAGAGCCACTACCGAGCACCAGACCGATTCTCTTTGTCATACCAGACACCTCCAACTCCTTTTACACAAGCTCTATATCTCCTAATATTCCAAGTTTATCAGCCATAATGATTACAACGCCCATGACACCTTTTATACTCAGTCCAAAGTCAAGCGCGCCCTTTATGTCCCCTTCCCTCCTTACACGGTTGCAAATGGAAGTTGCCGCGGCATCTGCCAGTGTTGCAGATTCTGACGTAACGCATACCGCGTCCGCACTGCCGAAGCTCAGCGAATGTCCGACAGTTCCTGAAGATGTACAGACGCCGACAATAGCACCTCCGCACTTTATCCTGATTGAAATCTTATCACTGAGAGGAGAATCTCCCGCGAAAATTGCGACAGTGGCATCTTTATGTAAAAGTCGTAAGAATATATCGCCGCCGTTTTCGATTATGACATTGTCTGAATATTTCATGAGATCCAGACCGACATTACGCGCGATTGCACCCGCAACAGAGGCCATTGGGCCGACACCACAGCGGCCGGATGTCTCAATCATTTCCCTTATAATGGCCGGCGCGAATTCATCTATCTCAACTGGTGTCATGGAATGTATAAACGGAGTATTGTGCCTGATGTATTCTTCTATTGATTCTCGATGTCTGCGCACGGATTGAACTGCCGCGTCATGACAATCACCGTCCACACCGATATAGAGATCTGTTTCCTTTATTTTTACCTGAAAGGAAACAAGATCCTTTTTTGAAATCCTGTTTCTGTACGTTCGTTTCTGGTATTCCATTCCTGCACGGAAACCTACATAAATTTGGTTGCGCCCAGACCGAGGATCTCGTCGGCCTCTTTCTTGATGTCTTCAGAGATCTCAACCCCCGAGCCCTCTCCAAGGGAAATGATGGTATCAGCGCCATTAGATGACAATAAATGTATATATCCTGTATAAATACCTTTGTGTCTATCAAGTATTGCTTTAATTGTCTCAATGATATCTGCGTTCGAATTATCGGTATCGACCATAAAATGTACAGAGGAAAAGGGCGTTTTAATGGCCTCCTCAACAGTGTTGATCTCAGATGCCACGATTTTTGCCCCCTCGTCGCCGATATCAAGCCGCCCTTTTATGTGCAGTGGTTCTTCACTCTTGATTATGGAAACACTGTCTCTATATAGATCTGCGAAAACAACAACTGTGATAAAACCTTTTAGATCCTCTATGGTTACATAGGCCATTTTGTCCTTTCTCTTTGTTACGACTTCCTTTACGTTACTCATAACCCCGGCGACCGATACGGTACTCCCATCCTTTTTCCCTGATAATGTCTGGGAATTACAGTCCACAATGGTTTTAAGTCTGTCCGCGTATTTAAGGAGGGGATGCCCGGTTATATAAAAACCCAGCATTTCTTTTTCATAGGACAGCAGAATATCGTGATCCCACTCGGGGACGTCGGGAAGCAGCGGCTGTGTTGTATCCTCAATCTCAGGCTGATCGAAGAGATTGGTTTGACCGTTCATCCTGTCTATGTTTCTTTTCTGCGCAACGAGTGCTATGTCTTCGTAGCCTTCCATCAAACGGCACCTGTTTTTCTCGAGGGAATCGAATGCGCCGCATTTGATCAGACTTTCTATGACCTTCTTGTTGACCTTGTGCATATCCACTCTATCGCAGAAATCAAAGAATGAAGTGAATTTTCCTTCCGATGTTCTGGCAACTATGATGGAATCCACGGCACCTCCGCCAACATTTTTAACGGCGGACAGGCCGAATCTGATGTTATCTCCCGCAATGCTGAAATCGGTGTAGGATTCGTTTATGTCCGGGGGCAGCACGTTGATCCCCATATCTCTGCAGCTGCTGATATATTTTATAATATTGTCCCTGTTGTTTTTCTCGCTGGTGAGCAGCGCCGTCATGAATTCAACCGGATAATGGGCCCTCAGATACGCGGTTTGGTAGGAGATCATCGTGTAGGCAGTGCTGTGGGATTTGTTAAAGCCATACCCGGCAAATGTCTCCATCTGATCCCATATCTTTTTTGCTTTGGCCTCAGAGATCTTGTTTTTCTTTGCGCCGGCGAGAAACTTGGGGCTTTCTTTTCCCATCGCGGAGGCTTTTTTCTTACTCATGGCCCTCCGGAGGTTGTCGGCATCCGCCATGCTGAACCCGCCGACCGCGCCCGCGATCTGCATCACCTGTTCCTGATAAATGATAGTTCCGTAGGTTTCCTTCAGTATGTCTTCGAGACGAGGATCTTCGTAAAGAATTTTTTGCCTGCCCTGTTTTCTTGCTATAAAGTCGGGGATCATAGTCATCGGGCCCGGACGGTAGAGGGATATCAGGGCGATAATATCCTCGATACAGTCCGGTTTTATGTTGATGAGCAGATCTTTCATGCCAGCGCTTTCAAGCTGGAAGACTCCATCCGTCTGTCCCATTGAGAGCAGTTTATAGGTGGCCTCGTCGTCAAGTGGAATGGATTCAATCGAGAAATCGGTCTCTCCCCTCCCCTCCCTGATAAATTTCAAGGCATCTCTGATAACGGTGAGTGTCCTGAGACCCAGAAAATCAAA
>CAZOHQ010000369.1:0-2040 GCA_964579455.1 uncultured Syntrophaceae bacterium
AACGCAGAGGGCTCGACGATTATCCCTGCAAGTCTGCTGGCCTGGTCGAGTACAGCCGCTTCGCGGAAGGTATTGATTCGAGGATACAAACCGAGTGCGTCGGATGTCCGCCGGATCCCCATCCGGATGAGTGGTTCTGTGCCTGGCGATTTTCCATTCCGGGAAAGTGCTAGACATGCCGCAACTATCCAGATATCAAAAAACAATCTGCATTGTTACTGTATGGGTAGGGGAGGCTTTAGCCTCCCCTCCTGTTGGGCGACTGAAGTCGCCCCTCCCCATTATGTATACATGAACCGGTACGGCTACGATCTGTTCCGACCAATTGTCTGAAGGAGAAAAGCGGCATGAAGCAGCACGACGCGTTTGACGGGGTCCTTTCAGGGGCGTTCAAAAGGATGCATCTTTATACATGAGCGGAGGCCACCCTGCAGGGGCTGCAGGACATGTGGAATCTCCCAAAGGACCCCTGCTCATGGGCCACGGCCGGATACATGGGGGCCATATTGACGGGACAAACAACCTGCGGTCTCCTGATAGGATGCAGCGTGGCCATAGGCCTTCAATGCGGACAAGGGAAAGCCGGAGTGCCGGAGGAACACGCGCCCGAAAGGGAACGAGCGATTGAGGCGGTGGAAAGCCTCTACCGTGATTTTCTGAAACGATTCGGAAGCACGGACTGCCGTACCCTGTCCGGATGTGACTATTCCGACCCTGAAGACCTTGCACGCCACGTTCAATGTGAAGGATGGAAAGACACCTGCGACATCTTTCTCAAGTTTGTTATGACGAGATGCGTTGAGATGGAGCAGGAAGGAAAGATATGACACGGCGGCGAGGATGACACGCCGCCTCTGTCAGTAACGCTCAGATAAGCATCCCGCCGTCGCATACGATACATGTCCCCGTGGTATAGGATGCGGCATCGGACACAAGATACAGGACCGCCCCCGTCATCTCCATGGGCTGCGCGTGTCTGTTCATCGGCACCCTCTCCATCGCGTATCTGTAGATATCGTCATTTGTGAACAAGGCCGAGGCAAATTTTGTCTCTGTAATTCCGGGGAGAAGGGCGTTGACCCTGATGTTCGCGCTGGCGAGTTCCTGGGCGTAGGCCTTTGTCATGCTGATCAGTCCGGCCTTTGTGATGGAATAGATACCCTGGAATGGCGCTGGATGGATACCGTTTATCGATGATACGTTGACAATGGAGCCGCCCCCGGTCTCGGTCATGAGCTTCGCGGCATGCTGTATCATGAAGAAAGGTCCCTTGAGATTCACGTCGTTTGTCTTATCCCACACCCCCTCATCGGCACCCAGCATATCGCCGAAGTAGGGATTGGTCGCGGCGTTATTTACCAGGATATCCAGTCTGCCGAATCTGGCCTTTACCTCCCGGAAAAGATCCCCGATCTGATCCTGCTTCCCCATATGGCATGCAACGGGTACGGCTGTCCCTCCGGCCTTTTCGATCTTTTCGGCTACATCCTTGAGTGCCTCTAGCTTTCTGCTCACAAGGACAACCTGTGCGCCGTATTCCGCCAGCGTCGTGGCGATTGCCTCCCCGATACCCCTGCTTGCTCCCGTTACCAGGGCAATCTTCCCACCCAGAGAAAAATCGACTGTCTTCATGCTGTTCCCCCCTTATTCGCTAAAAATTTCTGTTCCAGCCCCCCGTTTTAAAAGCCGGTTTGTGTCTTTCCGCTTGACAAATATACCATTTACTGGACAATTGCAACGAGATGGGAAGAAATGCTGGCAGGATAGGGAATAGATTAGCCCGCCAGGGAACTGAATTTCAAGTAGTGGTACCCTGGTCATGAGGCTGTTCCGGTCGGAATATTCACGGCGTGTATTATGCCGTACTGGTACAGCATGGGAAGGGGGTTCCTGGATATTTAAGTTGGTTGATAATAGGGAATTTATCATACAACCTTAAACAATACCCTAAAGAAAAAACACTCTTATTGACATATATTACAACACATGGTAACAGACCCTGACCTTACATGGTAACTGACTCTTACCTTACATGGTAAC
>CAZOHQ010000369.1:2085-2580 GCA_964579455.1 uncultured Syntrophaceae bacterium
GATATGGAGATATTTGCGATTTTTGCCCAAGGGTGTTCTTTCCGGCTGTTTTTCGTAGAAGTTGTGGAATTTGAAATTCGTTTTAGATGAATGAAATGAGTTTTGAAGGAGGATGGTATCTGAAAGGTTTGAGTGATTCTGATAGCGAATCACCACGCTTTTTAAAATACTGTGTTTAGATATGACGAATCGCCATAAATTTTACTGTTTTGGAAAGAAGAGGGAAACCGGAGAATTCGCTGCGAAATGTTCTGCCTGTGAACTGGAGGATATCCTGCAAGCCTCTCATGACGGCCTGTTTATCACGGACGGTCAAGGGACTGTTCTGATGGTTAACAGCGCATGGGAGCGGATTTGCGGAATGTCGTGGGATTCCATTGTCGGAAAAAATGCTCAAGACATGGTTGACAAAGACTATTATTCTGAATCTTCTGCTATGGCGGCAATAAAGGCCAACAAGAAGGTTACGATAATGTTGGAAATGAAAAAAGGAGA
>CAZOHQ010000370.1:0-2561 GCA_964579455.1 uncultured Syntrophaceae bacterium
ATCTGATGTGTGGTACGGAGGGCAGGAGGTCATTATCTTTGCCGGTGCCGATGGCGCGGGTGCCGAAGCGGCGAGAGTAGGCAGCAGAGATGAATGGTGGTCGACGATCATGGAGTGGTTTGAGATCGAGGAAGAGGGGGGCGCAGAAGGCGGAACACCGGCATATTAGGGATTGTTGGCCGAGATTCATTGGAACAAGAAACATAAACAGGGAGGTTGGTTATGAAAAAGATATGTATCGCTCTGGGGCTCTGTGCCCTGTTAATCGTACCTGCAACGGTATTCGGCTTCCCGAGCGTCTATCCCACCGGAACGACCATCTACAACCCGGATAAATGCTCGAATGGGTACACTGTCTACGCAACCGAGGTCGAAGGCGAAGGCGCCGTTCTCGTCGATATGAACGGCAATGTTGTCAAACAGTGGAAGAACATGAGCAATCGAGAGCATCCGGTTAAAATTTTAAAGGGTGGGTATATTATGGGTGCCACCCGGGAGAAAGTGGAGCACGTGGGACGGATATGGGATCACCCCGAATCGACGGATCTTTCCATTATGGACTGGGACGGCAAGATCGTCTGGTCTTATCCCAAGGCGGGTATGCACCATGACTTCCAGGTAACCGGCAATCCTGTCGGTTACTTCACGCAGGATGCGCCGGTGGAATTCAACACGGAGACGGCCCTGATCCTCTCACACAAATATGTGAAAAAAGGCAGAAAAGCAAAGAAGATCAGTGACAAACCCCTGTATGACGATTATATTGCCGAGATCGACAGCAAGGGCAACATCCTCTGGGATTATCTGTGCAGTAACCATTATGCGGAGATGGGTTTTACCGAACTGGAACAGGCCATAATCTACAAAAACCCCAATGTCAGCGGCACGCGTACCAAGGGGATCGTGGGAGGCGACTGGATCCACATCAACAGCGCGTCCTATGTGGGGCCCAACAAATGGTATGACAAGGATCCGAAAAAATATTCGGCCTTTCACCCGGAGAATATTATTATGGACGGGCGTCAGACCAATACCCTATCCATAATCGACCGTAAGACGAAGAAACGGGTCTGGCAGGTGGGCCCGCACTATTCGCCGGACACCGTCTGGACCTTTGATGGCAGGGAATACAGAAACGCCTATAAAAAGCTCGGACAGATCGTCGGTCTGCATCACGCGCATATGATCCCCAAGGGGCTGCCGGGGGAGGGAAACATTCTGATCTACGACAACGGCGGACATGCCGGTTACGGTGCTCCCAATCCGAGTGCTATGACCGGTATGAATGACGCCGTCCGCGACTCTTCGCGGGTGATTGAGATAAATCCCGTGACACTGAAGGTAGTATGGGAATATTCGGCAAAGAAGCGCGGTATGAGAGACCATTACAAGGTGTACAGCAGCTACGTCAGCTCTGCCCAGCGACTGCCCAACGGCAACACGTTCATTACCAACGGGGCGGTGGGACAGCTTATGGAAGTGACACCGGAACTGGAAACCGTGTGGGAATACATCAGTCCCTATTTCAATGCAACGGGGAATTACAACCTGGTGTACCGTGCCTACCGGGTGCCGTACGACTACATTCCGCAGTTAAATAAACCCGTGGAAGAGGCCGTGACTCCCATGGATAACAGTAAACTCAGGGTCAAAGACCTCGCCATGGAGAAAGACACAGGGAATACAGGGCAGTCTACACATAAGGTGGAGGATGTACGGGTGACCCCCTCCAATGATTAATATGGACACCCGAATTCAATTGTTACAGGGAGGCTACATGAAAGACAAAAAGTTACTGTTAAGACTCTTTTCGGTATTGGTCTGCACGGTTGTGTTGGCTTTTTCGGGAATGATGTCTGCCGCGCAGGCTCAAGATGGTATCGTCAGTTTAAATACGGCGAGCGCCGAGGAAATAGCTGCGATTGAGGATGCGGAGCTCCCCGCATCCCTCGCGAAAGCGATTGTGGAATACAGGGAAAAGAACGGACCTTTCAAAGATCCTACTGATCTTAGAAAGGTCCCCGGTATGACGGATGATTTTTATGAAGGTCTCAATCCCGTGCTTTCTGATGATGGTGATGTGATCTACGATCCTGATGCGGAACCGGCCCTGGCGCCTTCCAAGTGCTAAGGTCGCAAGCCTGTCCTTCCTGCCTGTGACGGCCTTAACGCACAGGCAGGGGCAGACAACTTGACCACGGGGAGAATTCCCTTGTTTAATCAGGTTGCGTAGCGGAGATTTCTCGCTCTACTTGAAATGAAACGTTGCTGGGGGGGTGCGAAGCCATCACCATTACCGGCAGAGAGATTAACATGCATTCAGATATCTCATCCTGTAACGGATGGTTTGATAAAGAACAAACGGAAACTTGTGGATAAAAAGAAAAAGACACCATCAGAGTGCAATCACGAGAACAATCCCGGGATAACCAGGCGTGGATTCCTGAAGGTCGGGGCTGTCGTAGCGGGCGGGGCAGCGATGGCACCTACCATTCAATCAAGGGCTGGTTCGAGTGGTTCGCCCAAAGATTCGCCACAGCGGATTGATCGCGAAGTAGACA
>CAZOHQ010000371.1:0-2557 GCA_964579455.1 uncultured Syntrophaceae bacterium
CATGTACTGGTAACAGGCAATCCGTTTTTTGATGATAAAGGCACGATCAAGATGGTTGTGACCAATGTCCGGGATATGACCGACCTGGATAGGCTGAATCAACAGCTTGAAGAATCTCTCGAAATGACGAGGGCCTACAGGGATAAGCTCCAGGAACTGCAGTTGTCGTCGTACAAAGATAATGAAATTGTACGGGTGTCCAAAGCGATGAGATCCGTGTATGACCTCGTGGAGCGCGTTTGCAGGACAGATGCTACCATACTTTTCTACGGAGAGACAGGGGTGGGGAAGGACAGAGTTGCAGAAGAAGTACATGCCAAGTCGAATCGTGCCGAAAAAGGAATTTTTGTAAAGATCAATTGCGGGGCAATTCCCGAGACGCTTCTTGAGAGTGAACTGTTCGGATACGAAAGGGGGGCATTCACGGGAGCCAGCAAAGAGGGGAAGCTGGGGTTGTTTGAAGTGGCCGAAAAAGGGACTCTTTTCCTGGATGAAGTGGAGTCGATGCCGCTTTCTCTTCAGGGTAAAATGCTCAGAGTGCTGCAGGACTTCGAAATAACGCGGGTAGGAGGAACAACACCCAGAAAAGTAAATGTGCGGTTGATATGCGCTTCCAATCAGGATCTGAAAGAACTGGTGAGACAAAAAAAATTCCGTTCGGATCTGTACTATCGTCTGCACGTAATTCCTGTCCATATCCCTCCCTTGCGGGAGAGGAGTGACGATATACCTCATCTGATAGCGCTCTTTCTCAATCGTTTTAACAACAAATATGCCAAAAAAAAGGTTTTCAGCAGTGATGCCATGCATGCATTGATCAAATATTCATGGCCTGGAAACGTGCGAGAAATGGTCAACCTGATAGAGCGGCTTGTGGTCATTACCTCCGGAAACCGCATGGACGTCAACGATCTTCCGGCTGAGGTATATGAGGTGTCGGAACGAGATACTATCTGTCAGGGGAAAACACTGAAAGAACATTTACGGTGCGTGGAAATGTTTGCGATCCGCGAAGCCATTAATACATATGGCAATGCACGGAGGGCGGCGCCACATCTCGGGGTGGATCCTTCGACCCTGACACGCAAACTCAAACGATGCGATGATGCAATATAGCATTACTGTCTGATCTGTACAGCCGTTATTAATACCAGTAATTACAACCAGTTGAGACGATTTACGGAATATCCAACCCTGATAATGCTATAGCGCATTATTCTGCAAGACATACTATTGTGCACTGATTATAAATAGATGGAGTCTCCTTAAATCGAAAATGATGCATTCAGGCATTATTTATCGATGCAGAGGTGGTGAGAATGGGTGGCAAGTAGATTTAAGCTAACATGTAACTGCCCTGATTTACATATTTTATCAGAATAGTGAGGTTGAAGACGGGCGGATGGTACGGAAATTGTAATTGTAAATAGAATGCTACATATTGCTGCGATAAAAATCGCCGTTAGTTGAATGATTCAAGCAGAATAAGATGGCTAATACGTATACAGGAGGTTTGTTATGGCGTTAATGAACGCGAAACAGTACGAAGAGAGTTTAAGGAAGTTGAATTTTAATGTTTGGATGTTTGGAAAGAAGGTGGAGAATGTTGTTGACAATCCCATTATACGGCCTTCCATGAATGCCGTTGCCGCAACCTATGAATTTGCCCACTACCCTGAGTACGAGGACTTGATGACGGCCACGTCCCATATCACGGGGAAAAAGATCAATCGTTTCTGTCACATTCATCAGAGCACGGAGGACCTGGTCAAGAAATCCAAGATGGGTCGGCTCCTCGGATCGCTGACCGGTTGCTGCTTCCAGCGCTGTGTGGGGATGGATGCTATGAACGCCCTTTCGATGACCACGTACGATATCGACCAGAAGTATGGGACCGAGTACAACAAACGTTTTCTGAAGTACCTCGAATTTGTACAGGAAAACGATCTCACCTGCGACGGCGCCATGACGGACCCCAAGGGTGACAGGGGTCTGGCTCCTCATCAGCAGACTGATCCGGACATGTTCATGCACGTGGTGGAGGAGCGGGAAGACGGGATTGTGGTCAGGGGTGCGAAGTGCCACCAGACCGGCGCCGTTAATTCTCATGAGATCATTATCATGCCCACCATCAGCATGCGTGAAGAGGACAAGGACTACGCCATCTCCTTTGCGATTCCGGCGGACAGCGAGGGGATCACCTACATCATGGGCCGTCAGTCATGCGATACCCGTAAAATGGAAAAAGGTACCATGGATCGCGGCAACCAGTTCTATGGCGGTCATGAGGCCCTGGTGGTCTTCGAAGACGTCTTTGTTCCCTGGGATAGGGTCTTCATGTACAAGGAGTGGGACTTTGCCGGTCAGCTGGTGGAGCAGTTCGCATCGTACCACCGCCAGAGCTACGCCTGCAAGGCGGGGGTCGGCGATGTCCTTATCGGCGCCACCCAGACCGTCGCCGAGTACAACGGTGCCCAGAAGGCATCACATGTCAAGGACAAAATCATCGAGATGAACCACCTCAACGAGACCCTGTTCTGCGGCTCTATTGCCTGTG
>CAZOHQ010000372.1:0-2555 GCA_964579455.1 uncultured Syntrophaceae bacterium
AGGCCTCCAATATTTCAGCCGGTTACGAACACAGCCTGTTTGTGGGAACCACCTCCACCGCTCAGCCCGGGGCGGGTCTGCCCGCAAGAAATTTGCTCCTGTTGTCTGATTAGGAACTTATCCGGGGCATGGATAAACAGAATCATTATCCGTGCCCCCATTATTCGACTGATTATTGATTCCCTTACGTTGGGAAAGAAGCTTTTCTAAGCAGTCATTTCAATCTACACGGATAATAGTACACCCGGAAATACGATACATCCGTTCACTCCAGACGTGCCTTTTTAAATCTTTATCCTGAATATCATTGACAAATTGAGTCAAAAATGTTTCTAATCTCATCGAGAATTCATTCTCGTCCGACCTCCCAGGAAATAGAGATACTACTGATGAAAAATATTCTGAAAGTTCTAAATAAGATTGAAGCCCCTTTGATTTTCCTGTCGAAGAACTCATATAAAAATCTGAAGGTTGTCCGAGATCTGGAACGTACGGTTTCAGGGTTTATTGATGAGCTACAGTCCGCCTTTTTATCACACTGCCAAGATACGTCCGAGATGGAAATTCCTGAAGATATTATCCGGGAGCTTTATACAACATTTCACGGTTTTGATTCCCTGTCCATATCCGACAAGAAGAAACGCATCGACAATGCGTTCGTCTACATAAAGGAGCTGAAGAGTCTCTACTCCGGCCCGGTCACGTTGATTCCCAACAATGCAATTATTCAAAAAGAAGGAAGCCTTACTGATTGCTTCAGGAGGCTTTCTTCAGACGTTCAGTATATAAAGGGTATCGGCCCGAAGGTGGCCGCAATGCTGGGGAGGAAAGGGGTGCGGAATGTGGAGGATATGCTCTACTTTCTGCCGAGGCGATATGAAGACAGGAGACATATAAAGAGCATCTCCTCGGTGAATATCGGCGTCCCCGAGACGGTGATGGGCACGATAATGGACGTGGGTATACGGCGCTACAGGAACAGGCGTGTGCTTGAAGTGACTATCGATGATGGAACCGGCCTGCTTACCGCGAAGTGGTTTCAGGGAAATTTCTCTTATCTCGGAAAGAAATTCAAAGAGGGGGAAAAGATTATCCTGACGGGGGAAGTCAAGATATTTCTCCTTGGGAAGGATATGCTGCACCCTGATTACGAGATACTTGATGAAAACGATGATGAACTCCTGCATTTCAAGAGGATTGTACCGGTTTATTCGGAGACGGAGGGACTCCATCAGAAGTACATCAGAAAGATAATGATGAGAGTTGTCAGCGATTATTCCCCCTGTATCTCCAGCCCTATCCCGGACGAAATATGCAGGAGAAACAACCTCGTTGATATAGATTATGCCATGAGAAATGTGCACTTCCCCGACCACGATCAGGATATCGAGGCACTCAATGACTTCCGATCACCGGCACGCAGGAGGCTGGTCTTTGACGAGTTCTTTTTCTTTGAACTGGGAATGGCCCTCAAGAGAAAAGGTCATCTGTTTGAACCGGGAATATCTTTCGCGACGGGCGGTGACCTGGTGAAAAGATTCTATGATATTCTTCCCTTTGGACTGACAGGAGCACAGAAGAGGGTCATAGGCGAGATAGAGACGGATATGGCAAGAGCCTTTCCCATGAACAGACTACTTCAGGGAGACGTCGGAAGCGGGAAGACGGTTGTTTCAATGGCGGCAATGGTTGCCGCGTGTGAATCGGGGTATCAGGCGGCCATCATGGCGCCCACCGAAATACTGGTGGAGCAGCATTTCAATAATATCAGGGGATGGGCGGACCGGCTTGGAATTAAGGCGGCGATCCTTACCGGAAACACGAAGGCGGCTGACCGCAGGAAAATCATCAAAGGGATCGAATCGGGCGATACAGGTATCATTGTGGGAACACACGCGATAATTCAGGAAGGGGTTGATTTTAGGAATCTCGGCGTTGTCGTAGTGGATGAGCAACATCGTTTCGGCGTTATACAGAGGGCCGCTCTCCGGGCAAAGGGATCGAATCCGGATGCTCTCGTCATGACTGCAACTCCGATTCCCAGAACCCTCGGCATGACGGTGTATGGCGATCTGGATATATCTGTGATTGACGAACTGCCGCCCGGGAAGAAACCCATAAAGACTAAGGTCTTCTATGAAAAGAGTCGCGAAAAGGTATACGATATTATTCGTGGAGAGGCGGGAAAGGGGAATCAGGTTTTTATCGTATATCCGCTGGTGGAGGAATCGGAGGCGCTTGACCTGAAGGACGCTACCAGTATGGCCGCACACCTCCGGGAAGATATTTTTCCGGATCTTCGCATCGGGTTGATCCATGGAAGGATGAAGGGGGCAGAGAAGGAAGCGGTGATGGCTGATTTCAAGAATCGTAATCTGGACATACTTGTCTCCACGACTGTGATAGAGGTGGGGATAGATATCCCCGCTGCTTCCCTGATGGTTGTGGAGCACGCGGAGAGATTCGGCCTTTCACAGTTGCACCAGTTACGGGGGAGGGTGGGAAGAAGCGACTTGAAAGCTTACTGTGTACTGATAGCCCAGCACAAGGGGAGC
>CAZOHQ010000373.1:0-2552 GCA_964579455.1 uncultured Syntrophaceae bacterium
TCAAAGGTTTCATCCCGGCCGGGGACCTCGCTATGCCAAAGATCCTCATCAAGAACAGACTTCAACTGTTCTGATGTGGCAAGAGAAACGATTTGCGCCGAATCCTCCAACCCTACATGGCGAATCAGTCTGGTCAGAACACCGGAATCCAGACTTTGAACGATAGCGGGCAATTCCGGCAGGTCCAGAATATGATGTAGCAATTCTCCGGGCTGTTTACGTTTACGAATAAGGGATGTCATAAGCACCTGATCGGTTCGGTTTCTTTTCGACTGGCTACCTTCAAAACTCTGAGGGGATGTGAAGCGGTTTATGGCATAATTCTCACCAGCATGTCAACTGTTATTATTATAATAATAACGATTAGTTATGTCCTTGACACCCACACACAACACTGATATACTGTTTCTCAAGAATCGCGTTAGAGATTATAAAAATCAGGCCCATCTATGAGTGAAGCTCCCCGCGGCTTGCCGCGGGGAGCTTCACTCTTGAGTAGGAAAGTCGAATGTTGCATTGGCTCGCCGACCGTCGCAGAAAGAAGCTGACCCGGGCCCCTTTCCCTCCTGCATGGGAGGATATCATCCACCGTAACGTCGCCCACTACTGTATGCTGGAAGATGCCGAGCGTGCCCACCTGCGTGCCCTGATCCAGGTTTTTATCGCCGAAAAGAATTGGGAAGGTGTCGGTGGGCTGGATTTGACCGACGAGATCCGTGTAACGATATCCGCTCAGGCCTGTCTGCTTCTTATGGGTCTGCCCCATGACTATTACCGGAATGTCGAATCCATCATCGTCTATCCCTCTACCGTTGTTCCGCCTCAACGCAAGCCGGGCTTCTTTGAAAACACATTGGCACCAGTGGAACTGGAGCATCCCATTATCGGGCAGGCGTTCCAGGGGGGACCGGTAATTATTATCTGGGATGCAGCCCTGCGCGGCGGTCGCCATCCCGAGTCCGGGTACAATGTCATTTATCATGAATTCGCCCACAAACTGGACATGCTCGACGGCACTGCCGACGGGACGCCTCCGCTACGCGACCGTGCCGAATACCGTGACTGGGTCCAGACCTGTTCACGTGAATACCTCCGTCTCAAACACGATACCGACAAAGGCAGGAAGTCCTTCCTCAATCCTTACGGCGCGACCAGCGAAGCTGAATTCTTCGCAGTCGCCACCGAGCAATTCTTCGATCAGCCGCGATTGATGCTTCATCATGCCCCGGACCTGTATCGTGTTTTGCGAGAATACTACCGTCAGGATCCCTCCGGACGCGTGTCCCGGGATAACTGCACGGACGAATAGTACAATCAGGGCTGACGGACGGGAGACAAAGGGCACACTCTCCCAGATCGGTTAATACAACGAGATACAGCACATCTCAGGTCATCCCGACGACTCGGAACCGAGAGGTGAACTATCTGACCGCCCTCCTGAGGTGGGAAGAACTGTAACAGCTCTTTTCAATTATATAATTTTCTTGACAACAGATTTTTACGAGGTATGGTTTTTCGTACATTCTATGAAACTATTATTTCTCATCCGAAAAGAACCATTATTGGGAGTGTAAAGTAATACCAGGGAATTTATATGAAATATCTTTTTGATTTCTTTTTATGAGGAACGCGGCAATGCCACAGCTCGGATATCCAAGAATAGGGTGGGAAAATGAAAATCTTGCCAGCTATATCCTCTCCCGATTTTCATGTATTTCAAGGCCTCACTCAGTAGCAGATGACAGTGGAACAGATTTTTGCTGTACTCTTTTCCACCGTACTACAAAAACAAAAAACAGAAGGAAAGTAGAATTCCTAGTTCCGGACAATTCCTTTGCCATACAAATCAAAAGCAATAAACAGAAAATCCCTGCAACAAAAAAGATAGCGTATTTAAATAGATTGGAAATTCCATTTTTTGTCGGCGTCATAAATCGAACGCAGACAAGCTTGACCATATATTCTGGGGCATGGATACCCCACTTTTTTGCACTCAAAGGTCTACAGATTAAGCTTAAATTGAAAGTCTGGGATGATGCAATTAATAATGATTTTTGTGAACAAATAGGCGATAGAGAATATCTTTTAAAATTACCTAAGGTATTTGAGATCATTGCCCAAGAAACTCCTTCAGGTTTGAATCAAAAAGCCCAAAAGCTTTCCGCACTCTGTTCATCGGTACATGAAAATATTGCATCAAAAAAGAATAAAGAAAATCTATACAATATCCCAGGGTCTCAAAATAACACTGTGACTATTGCCGGCATTGGGTCATCGCAAGTTTTCAGGAATAATTTTTATAAAAGATTAACCGAAGTATTTTATAATCTAAAGTGGAGCCATGAAAACGATCCAGCATTAGGCCTAAACGAGAAGCAACGTATTCAAAGTGAATTCTGTCTATACGATTCTTTATTTCAAAAAATGAAGAGCTTTTATGGTACCAATAAGCTTCCATTTTATTTGAACCGTTCATATGAAGAAGCTAATGAATATTTTGATAGTAAATAATATTCGCGATGTTTAGGTATGCACATAGATTAGGTCAATGT
>CAZOHQ010000374.1:0-2539 GCA_964579455.1 uncultured Syntrophaceae bacterium
CGTTGGGATATTTCCTGGGTATCGATAGAATATGGCCCGATAATAGAAGGTTGTCCCAATATCTGCTGCGCTATCTGCCTGAAGATGAAGCACACAGGGTGGATGCCGTTTCGGGGTGCTGTCTGATGGCGCGGCGGGAGATGTATACAACGACAGGCTGTATCGATGAAGATATATTCGGGTTCGGGGAAGATATCGAGTGGTGCATCCGCGCCCGTAAGGCGGGATGGGAGGTGTGGTATTGCCCCGTATCCTCTATAATCCATCTGAAGGGTGAGGGGGGAGTCCATGTCGCGCCTTTTAGCAAAGAGCTTGCAATGCACAAGGCAATGATAGTATTTTTCCGCAAGCACCTTTCTAATACATACCCTTTGTATATATCTTTCATTGTTACTGCCGGAATTATGGTACATCTCATGGTCGCTCTGGTTAAAACCGCTGTAAAAAGATTGTTGAAAAACAGATCGGTTCGTGTGGAGACCGTGAAGGAAATCAAGAGATCATCATGAAGGTTTTGATAACAGGCGCTTCAGGGATTATCGGTTCCTCACTGGCTGAACGGATTACATATGAAAACGAAGTAACAGGAACGTACTATAACGGTAAACCACTCGACAGGCTCGGGATTGCCTGGGAGAGGGTGGATGTCGGTAATCAGGCAGAAGTAAACGCCTTGTGTAAAAAATATTCTCCCGATGTTGTCATTCACTGCGCGGCAGTGGTGCACCGGAAACCCGGAGCAGTCGATGCCGCCACCTATATGCGGGTGAACAGCGCGGCGACGGAAAATCTCGCGAGGGCCGCCGCCCTGAGCAATCCTTCGGTTCATTTTGTCTTCATGTCTTCCGTGTCGGTGTATGGCGATGAAGGTCTGTCTGTGCCGGTCTCTGAAGAACATCCGTGCAATCCCGCAGACGATTATGCCGTAAGCAAGCGTCTCGCCGAGATCAGACTTGAAGAGCTGTGTGCGAAGGGTGATATCGGGAATGTCACTATACTGCGTCTGGCCTCGGTGTACGACCGTAATGTAACATTTCTCCTGGACCGCCGTGTCAAGGGTCCGGGGGTCTTCATCCGGTATGGTACGGGTCTGCAACGGATATCCGCCCTTGCGAGACCGAACCTGGTGGATTTTGTGGCATGGATCTTGAAAGTTCCTCCTGAGGGGTGTGCCATCATGAATGTATGCGACGAGAGACCATACCGGTTTGATGATATTATACGGGTCTTCAAAAAAAGGAGGAATCGTCGCGCCCGCCCCATTATCACCGTACCCCTCTGTGCGGTGCGTTTTGCATCCCGTCTGGGGGGGAAAGCGTTAGGGCGAAAAGAGGCCTGGTTTCGCTCTGCCTCCAACAAAGCCTCTTCGGATATGGTTTTCAGCAATGAACGGATGTTGAAGACGGGTTTCGGGCCGGTTCATACACTGGAGACCGTCTTTCTTTCAGGGAAATAGGATGGTAAAAGTCGCTGCGTATATTTCAAGTGTTCTCCTGAGCGGCACCGGCGCTTGGATCGTTTCACGGTGTGCTCTCAGGTGCAATTTAATTGATGTGCCCACGGACAGGAGTTCGCATTCGGTCTCCACTCCAAAAGGTGGGGGTGTCGGAATCCTTGCCGCTTTTGTCCTGGCATCGGCCCTGCTGAGCATATCCCCGAAGATCTGGATTCCTGCGACCGTTGTTTCTCTTGTGAGTCTCTATGGTGACCGGTATGACCTTTCCCCGAAGCTCCGCCTGTTTGTGCAGTTTACCGCAGCAGCCCTGTTCCTGTATATGGCGGGACCGCAGGCCGAATACCTGCCACTTGTTGGCGTGTATCTGTTTCTGCTCCTTTTTGTTGTGGGTACCGCTAATTTCTATAACTTTATGGACGGGATCAACGGAATTGCCGGAATAACGGGTGTGATCGGATTCGGATTTCTCGCTTTTTATTCTTTCCAGTGGGGGGGGGCCGCTTTCCTGACGGCGCTCGCTTTGTGCGTCTCCCTGTCATGTCTTGGTTTTCTGCCCTTTAATATTCCAGTCGCCAGGGTCTTCATGGGAGATGTCGGAAGCGTCCTGCTGGGTTTTGTCTTCGCACAGATGGTTGTCCTGCTTTCAAAAAGTCTCCTGGATTTTGTCTGTCTCATATCCTTTATCTTTCCATTTTATGCGGATGAGATAACCACCATGTGGCTGCGGCTGAAGAGCCGGGACGACCTTGTCGTACCTCACCGCAGGCATTTATATCAGATTTTGGCCAACGAATGGGGGATATCTCACTGGAAGGTTTCGGCTGGATACGGTCTGCTTCAGCTGGTCGTGGGCGGCGGCATCTTGATACTCAGACCATTTGGTGCTATTAGTGCGCTGTTGTGGCTGGCGGTTTGTCTCTGTGGATTTGCCCTGACCAGTTTTCTGTTTAGAAGGCGGTTTTTGACGTGATACATATCCTGCGACGTAGAAACTTTTATCTGATGCTGCTTATAGATGCTGCCCTTGTCGCGGCGGCCTATACGCTCGCATATCTGCTGCGATTTGACGGGCATATCCCGCTG
>CAZOHQ010000375.1:0-2525 GCA_964579455.1 uncultured Syntrophaceae bacterium
AACCGCGCTCTGCTTAGCAGCAATGAGACTCAGCAGGACAGCGAGCACCGGCGTGGTGCAGGGCCCTATAATAAGTCCCGATACAGCTCCCACAAGGAAACTCCCTACAATCCCTCCCCCCTTCTCCTTCGGTCGGAATCCGGACAGAAACCGGGGAATGGGGATAGAAAACATAAATACCCCCAACATGGAAAGTCCCATAAGGATACATATATTGGCTATGAAAAGATATATCCATGGACTTGTCTGGATCTGACCGAATAATTTTCCGGTCAGGGCGGTGAAGCCACCCAGGGCTGTATATACCGCGGCCATACCGAGAACATATACTATGGAAAGCAGAAAACCCTTTGTTCGGGAAGAGCTGCTGCGGGCACCTATATAAGCGACCGTGATAGGAATCACCGGATAGACACAGGGCGTAAAACTGGCCAATACTCCCCCGAGATAAGCGGCAAGAATGGCAACGTAAAACGAGCCCTGAATGTACGCATCCGGATTTCCGAGAAGATTCTCAATCATTAGTCAAATCCCGTCTTCTGTATTTTCGTGGAAATTATTCAGGCATACATAGTGGCGGCAAGAGCGACTTCGGTCGCCCGGACAACGACCTGCCTGCGTACGATGCACAGGCAGAGGGGAGACAAAAGCCTACCCCGCCCATACCGTAGAAATGCAGATTGGTGTTTGACACCTAAGTAGTTACCCTTCCGTATATTATCTGTTGTTCAAATAGGGAACGACGCTGATTCCCATCCGCGTTTTTTACTTGTACGCGTTGATCTTTTCCAGCAATGTATTTTCAGGCATGGAGCCGATGATATCCCCCACCTTTTTTCCGTCTTTAAATACCAGAAGATCGGGTATGGAACGGATACCAAACTTTGATGCGGTTTCATTATTGCCGTCCACATCAAGCTTGGCAAACACGATATCTCCCTTATGGTCTTTCGCAAGTTTATCGAGGACCGGACCCATCATCTTACACGGCCCGCACCACTCGGCCCAGCAATCGACAACCAGAAACGGGTATTTCTTTATCGCTTCATCAATATTGCTGTCAGTTACAACAACCGGACTATCCGGATTATCCATAAATTTTTCCATTTTTCATCCTCCTCATCACATTATTATATTGTATTTTTTCTTATCGACATCGTGAAACATGGCCTCAAGGGCCGTCATGATCCTCCATTTTTACTCAATACCTTTTCTATGCTCTTCCCCTTCCATCAGGCCCAGAATACTCTTTATAAATTCCGGCCTCTTGAGATAGTAACATCTCATATTCTTTTCCTTGCGGCAATCGACAATACCCTGCCCTTTCAGTATTATAAGGTTCTGTGAGATATTCGCCTGGCTTGCATGCACACAGTCTTCCACAGCCCCCACGCATTTTTCTCCCTTCGCGAGTTCTTTGACTATTCTCAATCTGGTGGCATTCCCCAATGTCTTGAAAAACTCCGACATCTTCTCATAATCCACGTTACCCATATACCACCTCTATATAAAAACCATGATATATTCTAGTTTCAATATATATCCACTCTATGACTGATTGTCAAGTGGACGAACACAAATTATTCTCTGAGCCTGCCTGTATTCTTTCATTTCCTTTCTTAATCGTGCCATTCCATACCGATTTCGGCAGTATGGATAACGTGAAGTGCATTACATACCATACCTTAAAACAGTCATTTTTTATTTCTCGCGAGCATACGGCCAGGCATTAATACCGCCTTCCATAACCTTTACATCTTTCCAGCCATTGGCTTCCAGGACAAGAGCAGCTTCGTAACCTCTCAATGATATCTTGCAAAAACAGATGATTTCTTTATCCTTATCTTGAGGGAGCTCATTGAGTCTCTTTCGAAGTGCACCGAGCGGAATAACGGTCTCACCAACACCCAGGCGCGTCTCTTCGTATTCGTCGGGTCCTCTTGTATCAAGGATGAAAGGAGTTTCATTGTTGTCGAGTTTCCTTTTAACCTCTGTTGCAGAAATACCATGCATCCTGCCCTTCATCTTATTCTGCATAATGTGGTCTGTGGCTATAAAATGATCTATCGCGAGTGAGAAAGGAGGTGCATACGGCAGGTCGGCATTGATAAGGTCCTCAACGGTAAAACCGCCTTGAATAGCCATCGCCCACTGGGAGATCTGTCTGCTTACATCACCCGGACCGACACATTGGGCTCCGAGAACCCTGCCCGTTTTTCTGTCTGCAACCATTTTAGTGACAAGGAGTTTCCCCTGCATGAAACCGGGTTTGTCGGGACTCGCGTTTATTACCGTTATTATCTCATCATAACCCAGTTTTCTCGCTACCGTTTCAGACAGTCCTGTTGAACCTGCGGAAAAATCAAACACCTTGCATATTCCCGTCTGAATAGTTCCGGGAAACGTCACATTATTCTTATCCGATGCCGCATTTTCTCCCGCCACACGTCCCTGCAGATTGGCAAGATCTCCAAACGGTGCGTGCACCTTTCTCCCGGTGATGATGTTGTATGATTCAACACAGT